>JBDUXZ010000008.1 GCA_039944855.1 Rhodothermales bacterium
AACCACGACTACCAATACGAGATGGGGGAGGTGCTCGAAGCCCTGTCGCGTCGGCTTGTCGAGGCGATTGCGGAGTGGATCGGTGGCGTGCCTATACCAAACCCCGGCCATCTCCCTCTCCTCTTGAGGGTAGAACCCGACTCTAGATTCATCTCTTTTAATTACACGAGCACGCTAGAAAAACTTTACGGCGTCGACCCGCGCCGTGTGCTATACATCCATGGATCGAGCGAATCGGGTGGGGGGCCTATCGTACTGGGACACGGCTGGAAGCAGGAATCCGTCGGGCATTCTGACGAATGGGATGAGGAACTCCGTGAGCGGGACCCGAGGGTGCAAGAGGGTGAACAAATCATCCAACAGTACTTCCAAGACACGCTCAAGCCGACGGCGGCCATCATCGAGCAAAACCAGGCTTTTTTCGATTCACTCGCAGGTGTAGGAGAGGTTTACGTCTTAGGCCATGCTCTCTCGCCGGTCGACCTCCCATACTTCAAATCGATCGTAGACGCGACCAGCGGAGCTCCGCCCCGCTGGCTCGTCTCCTATTATGCACCCAGCGAAAAAGAGAGCCACACCGAGGCTCTCCGATCCATCGGAGTCGAGGGAGATCGACTTGACCTTTATCCGATCCGTAAGTTCATCCGTACCTCGTGCGCAGACCGGGTTATCGAAGGGGACCTGAGCACACTCTGGAACGGCTGAGGTGTGGCGATAGGCGAGCGGACTGCAACGGCGGGGGGCTTCTCCGGTCAGAGCCCGAGGTCATCGGTGGGGTTCTCGTCGAAGAGCTGCCCCTCGCGGATGTACTCCCGGAGCACGCGCTCGCTCTTGTGCCGGGTGTGCCGCATGATCGAGCGCTCGTGGGCGCCCGCCTTCGCCGCCTGCGTAGCGAACCCGGCGCGGAGCGAATGCCCTGCGTAGGCCGTAGGGTCGAGCCCAGCGCGGCTCGCGGCCCGCTTCACGATGCGCGCCACGGACCCCGGCGCGAGCGCCGTGTCGCCTACGTTGCCGTGGCGGTCGACGGCACGGAAGAGGGGACCTTCCGTTATTGCAAAAAACCGTATCCACTCCCGCACGGCACGCACCGGGCACGACAAAGGCCGCTCCCCGTAGTGGATACCCAGCACGGCCCCCGCCCCCTCCTGGTCCGCCTTCGAACGCCGGAGCCGCACACGGAGCCCGTCGGCCCCGAAAGCGAGGTCACTTACGGTGAGTGCGGCGAGCTCGCTCCGCCGCAGCGCCCCGGCGAACCCGAGCAGCAGTAGGGCGCGGTCGCGCCGCGCGCTCACCGTCGGCTCCCACGTACCGTCCGGACGCTCTAGCGTTGGCAGCGCCTCGACCATCGCCACGACGTCGGCGGTCAGCGCCGGAGCCACCTTATCCTTCGCCCGCCCGAGCGTGCGGACGAGCCCGGCCCACACCGAGTGCAGCGGCTCCTCGCGCGTGGAGGCGGGGGAGGGGAGCCCGCTCATCCGGTGCGCCTGGCTGATGGCGGCGAGCCGCCGCTCCAGCGTCGACACCTTCAGCGCCTCGCTCCCGTCGGAGGGGGCCGCTTTATCCGCTATATATAACGTGACCGTCTCCGGGCTCGCCGGCAGCGCGTCCCGCCCGTGCTCGCCGCACCACGACCGGAAGCATCGCCAGTCGGCGCGGTAGGCCCGCTTGGTATTCTCGGCCTTCGCTTGCTCTGCAAAGGCTTGGGCGGTGCTCCTGACGGCCGAGAGCGCGGTCTCAACCGGGTGGCTCAGTTCGCCGTTGTGAACGGGATCAGCTTTGCGCATCGGTCCAGGTGTGACAGAAGAAGCGTGCCGCATTAGTGTTAAACGAGAAACCCTCGTCGAGCACGGTGCAACCACACGTCAGATAGTCTTCGCTGCAGATCGTGCATACGACGTCGTCGAGGATCCAGGATGTCGCGACCGTGATGGCTCCCGATTTGAGCGCGGATTGGAGCACCATAGCACCGGGCGGGGCGGACGCCTTCGTGTCGACCGCGATTGACCAGCGAAGTCGTTCCTCCGCCTCGTCGAACCACGTCCGAGCCTGGAACGCCTCGCCGACCACCTCCCGCTCGATGAACAGCCCGCTCGGCGTATCCAGTACGAGTGGATCGACGTCAGAACAGCTCCGTCCGGACTGGTGCGCTGCGGTTCGCCCCGCCCAGTCGGCGACCTCATCTTGGGTTTGTGGCACGGTGAACCCGACGGCATCGAGCCAGTCAACGAGATCCGAAACCGGGCCGGCCGCGGAAATAGAGACCTCACGGTCGCCAACGGGGTAGGCGACTGTGAAGGAAAGCACCGTCCTGCTGTGACGCAATCCATGGGCGTCAGCGCACTCCCGGATGGCCTGGAGAGTGTGGGACACCAACGCCGGATCCTCGACCTCGTGGACTACGGGCGTCAGGTTGATGTAGTCGTCTCGGTACTGTACCCACATCTCCTGCGCTGGCAGACCAACGACGCCCCCGTTTCGCTTGATGATCTTCCTGAGGTGCAGCGTGCCTAGCTCCATCAACGAATGGAGATGCTCTGGGTGCTCAGGGTCTGGGACGAACTGGAATGGACGGAACCACCTGTCGCACCCTGACGGCTCCGGTCGAGGACGCATCGCTATGCGGACGTACACCCCGTCACCCGGCTGCATCGCGTACGGGACTAAAAGCGACGTCAACTCCCGTTCGTTCGTCACCCTCATCACAGGATCCATCTCCACGTCGGCCTCCGAGGGAGCCGAAGGCTCATGGGCCTCGGTGACCCCCTCGGCTCCTTCAAGATCGCCTCGGCCCCCACCGAGGTACTCGCCCACGAGGTAGTTGTCCCGGTAGTAGTCATTGACGACGCGCTTCCATAGCGCGATGGGGAGAGGGTGGTCGGTCCTCCACAATTTCGTGTACTCCGTTTGTTTGGGCGCGGCGTCGAGGTTCACGTCGAGCCGCGCCACCATGCCCTCATCGTCGTACATGCGTACGGCGCCGTCCAGGTGCACCACCTCGCCGGTGGCCTCGCCCACGATCGAGTGGACGTAGCGGCACCCGTACCGGTCACCGACGGCTGCGGACGGCGAGTCGCGTACCTCCTCTACTTCGAGCGTGTGCTCCCCACCCCGCGAGTACCAAAAAAAGTCGGTGTGGTCGATCTGGCTGAACAGCTTCTCGCGCGGCGTGCTCCCGTGTCGCGTGACACCGGTCGGAATGGAGGCGAGGTCGTCGGTGAAGGCGGGTCCCCACCAGAACTGGAATTCGGATCGTCGCCCGTAGGTCTCAGCCAGCCCAACCAAGTCCCGGTCCAGCGCGAGCCGCACCTCGACCCCCTCGGCGAGGAGGAGGTCCATCGTGTCGAAGAACGCGTCGTTGAGCGTGTTATACCGTGAGTACGACCGACGGAAGAAGGGGTGTGCGAAGACAGCGAGCCCGTCGACGTCGAACACTCCGCCGCCGAGGTGATTCAATCCATTCACGACGACGAGTCCGTCTTTGTCCTCGGACGCGTACAAGTCGGGGCGCACGTCCCCGAGCAACCCCTCGCGCAAGAGGCACGCGGCGTCGGCGTAGAACAGAGATGCCTCCACGCCTGCATCCGGCATCAGTCGGCGCAACTTGCCCTCGTGCGGGCGGCATTCGTCCTCAACCCGTCGAGCGAGGTGGTTGTAAAACCGATTCTTGAGCTCCGTCTTGTCCTCATCGGTCTCCGCGAGGAGCGACTGCCCGAGTGACCACGTCCGGCCGGGCTCGAAGATGAGCGCGTAGGGCCACGACCAGCCCATGAGACGCTGATGATCGTGGGCGATCAGCTGGGGGACGCCGTCGTCCCACGACGACCACTGGGCCCCAGCGTAGGCGCCGGCCGTGACCTTGATGCCGTACCGGTTGACAGCGTCGGTCCCATAGGGAAAGATGCGTTGCTTCATGAGGTGAAGGTAACGCCTAGCGCCCGATAAGATTCCCTTATCGAACGCTAGAAAATAGCTCCTCTGGACCCCAGGCAAGATCGTCTAATCAGGTGTAACAGTCGCGGGCCGACTGCGCATCTCGTAGCGAGAGCTGCTGCCTGCCGAGTGCCCGTTCGCGCTCCTATCTCTTCACAGCGTGACGACGAGCAGGTCGCCAGCCTGCTTCCACCGCGGCGACGTGGCCGAGACTCCTTGAGCCCTGCGCTAACGCGTCGAGATAGGATAGCGGGCAGATCGGTGCAAAATCTCGCAGTCGTGACGATCCTCCTCTTCACCTCCCCGCTACTGCGAGGAGACCCGCCCCTCAAACGCCTCCCCGCCCGTCTCTGCTACGGGCACCGTCGTCACCAGGTACCGCCGCACGAACACGGCCCCCGTCCGGCGGATCGACTCGAACTCCTCTTTCAGCGGCCCCGCCACGTCCTCGCGCAACCGCGTCGCGATCACGTTCGGCGAGAGCATTGGCGATGCCTCCACGTGGACGACCACCACCGAGGGGTACGCCCTCAGAAAGGTGATCTCGCACGCCAGCCCCGCCGCGGTCGCGCGCATCAGTTTTTCCACCCGAGCATTCGCCGCCGCATCGGCGAAGAACGGCCGGCGACGCCTCGTATAGAAGACGAAGTAGTACTTCACGTAGTGGACGGCCCACCCGTCGTCACGGAAGTCGGGCGACGGCGGACTCGGTGCGGCAGGAGGATCGGACGTGGCTGTCATCGCTCGGGGATTCCAGAGATCAACCCTATAAGGTACCTCTTCCTCCACCGTCGCCCCCACTTCAGCCTGGCGAGTACGGCGAAGGCTCCTTGCTAGACACCTCATTGTCAAACAACTTATTTGTTTGACAAAAATTACCGACCACTCCTTACCTTTCCCCGACCGGCTCTCACGACGAGCCGGGGGCGGTTCGCCGCATGGCCCTGTCATCACAGCGCGGCCGAACTCCTCGTCGTAAGGAGTCCGACCTCGATTCCATCCACGTCGGGACCCCGAGTCCAGCGACGGTCCGCCGAACGAGCCCTCCGGGATAGGTCGCAGCGGAGGGGATGCAGGCGTCGCAGGGTGAGGGTCCGCCTCTACCCCTTCGACCATGAGCCGCCTCTCCCACGTCGGCGACCGCTCCGCCGCCGGACGCGAACCCGCACGCGCCGCCGACACCCGTAAGGCGAACCGGACCCGCCGCCTCGAACGCATCCTCTCCCTCGGTGCACGCGAGGACGGCGCCGTCGCCATGAACCCGAGCCTCTTCGTCCAGGCGATGCTCCCCCACCGGGAGGTCTACCTCCTCGACGCCGACGGACGCCCCGTCGAGGCCCGCACGGGGAGCACCCTCGCCGACGGCTCGCCCGAGACGGTACGCCTCCTCGCCACGCACTACAGCGCCACCAACGGCGAGTTCACCCTCACCGTCCGCGCCGGGATGACGAAGGGGCCGTCGGTCGCGCACCCCCAGATCTCCCGCGGCGTCCCCTACGGCGGACTCGCCCGACTCCTCCTCTGCTTCGTCATCACCGAGGCTCGCAAGCAGGGCACCCCCTCCATCGACCTCGGCCGCACGCTCACGGCCTTCTGCGAGCGCGTAGACATCACCCCCTCCGGCGGCAACAACGGCCGCATCCGCTACGTCCTCGACCAGCTCCAGCGCCTCGCCACCTGCGTCGTCACGTTCGAGTGGGAAACCGCAGGGCCGGGCCGCCGCGACCTCCGCGGCGAGAACGTCCTCGTCGTGGACGCCTACCACTTCTGGCACCAGGCCTCCAGCACAGCGCAGGACATCGGGGGATCGAACGCGATCCGCGAACCCGCCGAGGGCGGCACGATCACGCTCGCGGATAAGTTCTGGAGCGAGGTCGTCACGTCGTGCTTCCCCCTCGACTTCCGCAAGGCGCAGTTCTTCCGCGCCCACCCCACCGCCTACGACCTCTACCTCTGGCTCACCTACCGCCTCGGGAGCCTCCAGCGGCAGGGCCGCCCCTCCCTCGCCGTCTCCTACGACGACCTCCACGCCCAGCTTGGCAGCCACTACCGGACCGACGAGCACGGCGCGCTCACCCGCGCCGGCAAGAGCGAGTTCGGCCGCAGCGTCCGCCACGCCCTCGACACCGTCCGCCAGGCGTGGCCCGAGCTCGACGTCGCGACCCCCCGTGGCCGCCTCGTCGTCCGCGCCACCGGCCCCGACGTCGAGCACCGCCCGCCCCGGCATCGATGAGGTGAAGCCACTACAGGACCGCAGGAACGCCCTTACAACATCAGGCCCTAGCGTGGGACCCCACTACCAGATAGCGCGGTCCCGAACGCGCATCGACGGGCACCTGGAGCGCCGGGATTGCTGCCGGCCTCACCGACCACGTACTTGATTCTCCGAACCTGCCCGCACACGACTCGCGGTGGTCTGTTTCGGTCTTACTCTGAAAGGAGGGAGGGCGTAACGTGGCACCGAACGACTTCGATTTCGATATCCGACCCGTGCCGGCCACCGCCGCCAGAGCTGTACGGAGTACACGATCAAGCCGGGGAGAAACTGGCCCGGAAGCCCCGTCATCCATACCCGCGACAAGGAGCCTTACCAGAGATCCGATAGCACATTCAGCTGACGACGCTCCAATCCCATCCCGTGTCGCGGACGAGCGCGTGGAGCAACCGACCTTCTTGGGCGTCCGCTCTCTGGGCCTGGTCAAACTCCCCTGCGTCGACGACAGGGATCCCCGCGTCCGCGAGGTCCTGGAGGCTCGGGTGGGGCAGAGGGTCGGCGGCGGCGGTGACAAACCCTCGGCGGAGCGTGCCGAGGTAGCCCTCTACGGCGCGGTGGGCGGGGACGAGCACGGCCGGCGCGGGACGCACGTCGGGCGCGACCGCGTGGGAGAGCAACCCGAGCGCCTCGGCGAAGGCTACGATCGCGGGGCCCGCGGCCGTCCGTCGTTCCGTGCTGTGGAAGTAGTGGACGACGGGGTAGGCGAGGTGCCGCTGCGTGTGCATCTCCAGCTCGGGTATGATCTGGCCGAGGTGCTGCTCGAACGACGAGAAGCCGCTGCCGTCCCACGCCGTGAGGACGATCTCTACGGGCGACCGACCGAGGTCATCGAGGTGGGCGGCGAGCTTCCGCTTCGCCGCCACGGCCGACACCACGGGCACGAGGTACGTGATGGCGAGGGTGACGACGAAGAGCCCGCTGAGGGCGGCTACGGCCGTCGCGATCTCCCACCCGTCCGTCGTCGGGACGTAGTCCCCGTTCCCCATCGTGAAGAGGGTGAAGCCTACGAAGTAGACCGTGCTGGCGAGGTCGGCAGGCTCGCCGGTCTGGGCGCGGGCTACCGAGCCGTCGGCGGACTCGAAAACGAGGACCCACCCCGTCCAGAGCCCCGCCACCCACCACAGGAAAGCGAGGAAGAGGAGCGCCGGGCCGACGACGGCGAGGAGACGGTGGGTGCCGCCGGCGGCCCGGTGAACGGCGAGCGCCAGCGACCACAGCCCCCGCGCCAACCCCTTCGTGACCGGTCCCGCCCCGTGCGGGGCGAGCGTGGTCCAGAGCGCGTCGAGAAGGACCAGGAGCAGGAGCGCGATGCCCGCGAGGAGTAGCAGCATGGGGTCAGTGGACGTGGTCGTGTCCGTCGTCAGCGCGGGGCCGGGCCGCGGAGGAGTCCGCGGCCGTCCCGGACCGAGGGGTTGTCAGGGCCGCATACTCCGCCTCCGTCATCTCCGGGAGCCGCTCGGCGAAAGCGACGATCTCCCAGAGTTCCTCGTCGCTGTGCGTCGGGCCGAAGGCGGGCATCCCCGCCATCTTGATCCCGTGCGCGATGATCCAGTAGACCTCCTCCGGCTCCCACTCCTCGGCCTCCTCGCTCAGCCGGGGAGGCTTGGGTGCCATCCCCTCGCCGATCACGCTCCGCTCGTGGCCCGGTGCCCCGTGGCAGGTCTGGCACATCTCGGCGTACGCCACGGCCCCGCGCGCTACCCGGGCCGAGTCAGCGTAGCCGTCCGGCACGGCGATGTCGCCTGCACGGGCTCGGATCGAGGTCTCGGAGGTAGTGTCGAGGTACCACCGTTCGAGCGCGCTATGGCCCTCGTCCGCGGCGACATCGTAGAGCCCGGTGTAGGGGAAGACGAGGGCGAGCGCGGTGAGGACGGTGAGCGTGGCGAGGACGGTGAGGGCATACCGCATGAGAGGGAGGGGCCTTGCTTCGAGAGCGGCGGAGACTGTCGGCGGGTCGGGGCTACCGAGACGACGGGGTTACCGAGGCGACACGGTTCGGACGACGGGCGTGCCGTGTCGTGGAGCATGACGTGGAGCGTCGCCCCCGGTGGCATGGCCGCGTCGAGCGCGAGGGGCACCCGCTCCGTCACCCCGTGCATGACGAACGAGCGGCCGAGGATCGTCGAGGCGTCGGGGCCACCCTCTGCGGCTTCGGGGTGAACGACGACCCAGGCGTCCGACTTCACCTTCACCGAGTCGAGCACGAGGACGTCGCCCCGCAGGGGGCTCGGCCCGAGAAAGAGAGCGGGAGCGCCGGGCACGTCCTCGTCGCCGCCCTCGACCGGAGGGACAGACGGCGGGATCGGCTCGCCGCCCTCGTAGTCCGAGCCCTCCAGGTCGGCGATGAGCGCCTCCATCTCGGCGATCTCGGCCCGCTGCGCCCGGATGATCTCGTCGGCGAGGCGGCGCGCGCGGGGGTCGGAGATCTCGGCCCGCTCGCTCGTCAGGATCGCAATCGAGTGGTGCGGGATCATCGCCTTCATCCACCCCAGGTCCTGCACCGTCGTCTGGCTCCGGGCAAAGAAGAGCGCGAGGGCGAAGACGACGGCGCTGCCGACGAAGATGGCGACGTTCTTCCGCTTGTCGTCGTACATCTTCAGCATGAAGGCGAGCATGATCACGGCCATCGTGGCGCCCATGTAAAGCGCCATCCAGAACCGCGTCTCGCTCCACCACACGTGGGTGAACTTGTACGCCGTAGAGTACATGAGGACGAACATCACCACCGTCGAGGTGGCGATCATGGCGAGGAAGCGCTTGTAGGACATGGGAGCGGGCGCTACGGGTGGGGACGGGTGAGAACGTGCGGGACATACAGCGACAGCCCCCGCCCTGCCGAGGAGATCACGGCGGAGCGGGGACCGCTCGACCTTCACGTCGGGCGAAGACGTGTCCTTACGTGCGGGCTAAGCAGTAGCCTTCGGCAGCGCGTCGAGGAGCCGGTCGCACGACTGCTCGCAGCGGCGGCAGGCCTCGGCGCAGATCCGGCAGTGCTCGTGCTTGTCCTTGTGCTTCTCACACTCCTCGGCGCAGGTCCGGCAGGCGGTCCGGAGCGAGGTGACCTGGTCGCGGATGAGCCCCCACGTCGGCTCGGTCTGACGGGAGAGGACGCGGCCCGTCGTAGCGCAGATGTCGGCGCAGTCGAGGTCCGTGCGGATGCAGCGGCGGAGCATGTCGAGCTTCTCCTCGGCGAGGCACGCATCGGCGCAGGCCGTGCACGCCTGCTCGCACTCGAAGCAGTCCTCGATGCAGGCGACGAGGGCGTCGAGGTGACTGGCAGGGGACGGATGGGCGGAGAGGATCTGCTGGGTAACCATGAGCTGCGAAGGGAGAGGTGTAAGAGGAGAGGTGTCCCCCTCTTACAGGGTAGCCCCGGAGGAGTGCCCGGCCTAACCTTAAATGCCGCTAAGGTTCGCTTGCCGCACCCGACCGCGGACGGCATGCGAGGCACGGGAGGACCACCTCGAACTCGGCCCCCTCCCCTACCCCCGGGCTTTGGGCGTGAACGTGACCACCGTACCCCTCGGCGATGGCACGGACGATGGCGAGGCCGAGCCCGCTGCCCGGCTCGGATTGGACGGCCGCGTCGTCGGAGCGGTAGAACCGGTCGAAGAGCCGGGCGGCCTCCTCCGGTGAGAACCCGACGCCGTTGTCGCGCACGACGAAGCGGGCCGCCCCGTCGCCGTGGGAGAGGCGTACGTCGACACGCCCGCCCTCCGGGGTGTACTTCACCGCATTCGCGAGGAGGTTGTCGGCGACCTCAGCGATGGGGGACGCCTGAGCCGCGATCACGACGCCGGGAGCGACATCGCCGTGGAGAGCGAGGCCTTTGGCTTCGGCGATGGGCCGTGCCCGAAACAGGCGATCCTCGACGAGGGCGGAGAGGTCGAGGCGGTCCTCGGCCCGCTTCGTGAGGGTGTCGGCGCGGGCGAGCTGGAGGAGGCCCTGCACCGTCGCCGTCATGCGCTCGATGTCGAGGAGGAGGCGGCGGAGGGCGTCGCGGTAGTCGGGGGCCTCGCGGTCGCGGCGGAGGGCGACCTCGGCCTCGCTGCGGAGCGTGGCGAGCGGCGTGAGCAGCTCGTGGGCCGCGTTCGCCGTGAACCGCCGCTCGCGCTCGACGGAGCGTTCGAGCCGGTCGAGGAGGCCGTTGAACGTCTCGGCGAGGTCGGTCAGCTCGTCGCGCGGGCCGAAGTCGGCGGGGAGCCGGGCCGAGAGGTCGCGGGCCCCCATCTGTCCTGCGGCCTCCGTCATCGTCGAGATCGGCCGGAGCGTCCGCCGCGCGAGCCACCACCCCGCCCCGAGGGCGAAGCCGACGCCGAGGAGGACGCCGAGGGCGAGGGTCACGGCGAGCCGGTGGAGCTCCCGGTGGAGCGACCACTCGAAGCCGGTGAGCTCGAGCCAGCCGAGGACGGGGCCGTCGTCGCCGCGCCGGAGCGGGACCGTGCGCGTCCGCGCCGGGAGCCCATCCCACACGATGCTCGCCGACGTCTCTTCGGCCTGGCCCGGGAGCGCGACGGGGAGCGACGGGTACGCCTCGAAGTTCGGGCTCCGGTAGCGGACCTCGCCTTCGGGCGTGAGCAGACGGACGTACGTGCCGTAGACGCCTTCCGATTGGTACGCCACCGACGTCAGCTCGTCGAGCCCCTCGAAGTGTGGTCCCGCGGCGTCGACGGCGACGAAGGGGAGGAGCTCGCGCTGCTCGTGCGTGAGGTGGCGGTCGAAGTCGCGGTGGAGGGCGACGTGGAACCCGGTGTAGCAGAACGCGGCGAACGCGCTCAAGAGGAGGAACAGCGTCAGGCTGTACCAGAGCGTGAGGCGGAGCGAGATCGGGAGGGGGCGGCGGAGCATGGCTCAGGCCTCGTCCGAGGTCGCGGCGCTCGCGCTCGTGAGCCGGTACCCCACGCCGCGCACGGTTTCGACCTCCGGGGCGCGGGCACCCGCCTCGCGCTCGGCGTCGGCGAGCTTCTGGCGGAGGCCGGAGACGGTCACGTCGAGGGCGTTGTCGGTGACGTAGAGCGCGTCGCCCCAGACCCGCTCGGCGATGACGGTCCGCGAGAGGACAGCGCCGGTGCTGCGGAGGAGGAGCTCGAGGAGGGCGTGCCCCTTCGGGCGGAGGTTGAGGAGAGCCTGGCGGTCCGGCCCCGCGAGCGTGACGCGGCGGCTCACGGTGTCCATCACGAGGGCGCCCTCACGCAGGGTAATCTCCTGTTGCTGGAGCGGAGGGCGTCGGAGGAGGGCCCGGAGCCGCGCCACGAGCTCCTCGAAGGCGAACGGCTTGGGGAGGTAGTCGTCGGCGCCGGCTTCGAGCCCGGCCACGCGGTGTCCGACGTCGCCGAGCGCCGTGAGCATGAGGACGGGCTCGGAGCGCCCGTCCGCCCGTAGCGCCTCGACGATGGACTTCCCGTCGCCGTGGGGGAGCCGCCAGTCCACGACGAAGGCGTCGTAGCCGTTCGCGAGCGCCTTCGCCTCACCCTCCGCCGCTTCGCGGGCGAGGTCCACGGTGAACCCCTCCTCTTCGAGCCCGCGCTTCACGCTGTCGCCGAGGCGGACTTCGTCTTCGATGAGGAGGATCCAGGCCATAGCGGGTGAGGGTGTGGGCCTCAAGGTAGGGGTCTTCGGGGTGACGCCTCTGATTAGGAGCTCACCTTTGCGGGATTTCAGGGGACGCTCAGGTTGGCGACAGGGAGCGCGGCGTAGGCTTCAATCGCCCTTAATCGCCCGCCGAACGTGTGCCCGGATGACACCTTTGCGGGATTTAAGGCCGCGCGCAGCAACGTCGGTGGGGCCGCGCCGTTTCCCTACCGCCCACCACACACCCAACGCCATGCGCTCCTCCCTCTTCCTCGCCCTCACCGTTCTCCTCGCGGCGTGCGCCTCCCCCGGCACCGTCTCCGTCCCCGACGACCACCCCGCCTCGCTCTCCGCGGCGCCGTCTCCGCACGTCGTAACGGTCGCATCGCTCGATCCCGTTCGCCCTCCCGTTCTTCCGGCCCCGCTCCGCCCAGACGGCCATCCCCCGGCGGGCAGCGAGGCGGGGATGGACCACGGCGCGACCTCGCACACCCCGGCCGCGACGATGGAAGCGGACGAGGCCTCGATGAGCCACACGGCCCGCCACCACATGTCCGGACGCTGGGGCGACGACGACGATGACGCCCCGGAGATGACGCCTGCCGCCGGGGACCTCACCGCCACGCTCGACGCCTACCTCGCGGCCCAATCCGCGCTCGCCTCCGATGACCTCGGCGCTGCCACCTCCGCTGCTCGCACCCTCGCCGAGGGGCTCGCCACGCTCGATGCTAGCGAGGCAGGGGCGATGCGGGCCCACGCCCGAGCACTCGCCGGGGCCGACGACCTGGCGTCCGCTCGCGTTGCCTTCGGGAAGCTCAGCGCGCCGTTCGTCGCCTTCGTCGAGGCGACAGGCGTGCCCGAGGACTACGACGTCGCTCGGTTCTCGTGCGGGATGTTCCGCGACGTGCCGGAGGGAGGCGTGTGGCTCCAGCGTGGGGACGAGGTGCGCAACCCGTACTACGGGAGCGCGATGCTGACGTGTGGCTCCCACGATCACGCGATGCCGGAGATGGAGCACGGGGCGATGCCGCACTTGGGCGGCGGCTCGACGGACCACAGCGAGATGAACCACGACCACCGCCCCTGACCCATGCCCCTCCCCCGCACCGCCTTCGCCCTTCTCACCACCGTCGTCATCGCCGGGTGCGCGACGGTCCGCCCGCAGGAGGCGTTCGACGACGTCGAGGCGATCGTCGCTGAGCGGTCGCCGTACCGCGTAGCCTGGACGACGGACTCCGACGAGGACGGTGCCGCGGACACCGCCGTGGCGGACCTCCTTGCCGACTCGCTCACGGCCGACGAGGCCGTCCAGATCGCCCTCCTCAACAACCGACGTCTGCAGGCGACCTACGAGGATCTCGGCGTGGCGCAGGCGAACCTCGTCCAGGCCGGCCTCCTTTCGAACCCCGTCTTCGGCGCCCGCGCGCTCTGGCCGCTCGAAGAGAGCGGTCCGCCCGACCTCGGCTTCAACGTCGCCGTCGAGTTCCTCGAGGTGTTCTACCTCCCGCTCCGCAAGCGGATCGCCCGGAGCGAGCTGGAGGCCGCCCAACTCCGCGTGGCCTCGGCCGTGCTCGACCTCGCGGCCCGGACGCGCTCGGCCTACGTCCGCGCCCAGGCCGACGCCGCCCGCCTCGCCATGCAGCGTCGCGTGGTCGCGAACGCCGAGGCTGGGTACGAGGCCTCCCGCCTCCTCCGCGAAGCGGGCAACGTCCCGGCGACCGACCTCCTCGCCGAACAGGCGCTCTACGAGCAGGCCCGCCTCGACCTCCTCGTAGCCGAGGGCGCGGCCGTCGAGAGCCGCGAGGCCCTCGTCCGGCTGATGGGGCTCTTCGGCGAGGCCGCCGACCTCCGCCTCGCAAGCACACTCCCGCCCGTTCCCGAGACCGAGCCGGAGCTCGTCCGCGTCGTCGAAGGCGCTGGCGAGTCCCCGAACCCTGAGGCGTTCGACACCGCAGCGCTCGAACGAGCCGCCCTGGAGGCGAGCCTCGACCTCGCGGCGGCCCGGCAGGACCTCGTCACGTTCGGCCACCGGATCGGCCTCGCCACGCCCGAGGCGCTGCTCCCCGAGCTCGAGGTGGGCGGCGAGATCGAGCGCGAGGAGGGCGAGTGGGAGGCCGGTCCCGAAGTCGAGATCGTGCTCCTACTCTTCGACCAGGGGCAGGCCCGCCGGGCCGCCCTCCGCGCCGAGCTCCGCCGTCGGCAGGCGCTCTACTACGCCGTCGGCGTCGAGGTCCGCTCGGCAGCGCGGACCCTCGCCCAGCGCCTCGCCACGACGCGGCGCACGGCGCTCCAGTACGAGCGCGTGCTCCTCCCGCTGCGGGCCGAGCTCGTCGCGCAGACGCTCCTCCGCTACAATGCGATGCAGACCGGCGTCTTCGGCCTCCTCCAGGCGCAACAGCTGGAGATTGACGCGGCCCGCCGCTACTTCGACGCCCTCGCCGCCTACTGGGAGGCCCGCGCCGACCTCGACCTCCTCCTCCAGGGCCGGATGCCCGCGCTCGACGGGACCGGCCTCGCTCTCCCGTCCGGCGGAGGCCCCGCCATGCGCGACGCGGGCCACTGACCCGGGCCGTCCAGACGGCCCTCTCCGTTCTCACTCGACCCCGACCCCGATGTCTTCCTTCTCCCGCCGCGACTGGATGAAAGCGAGCGCCGCCGCGCTCGGTGGCGCCGCGCTCGGCTCGGTCCGCCGCGCCGCTGCACTCCCCGCCGAGTGGGACGGCGAAGCCGCCGCCCGGGCGCTCGAACCCGCCGCCGGCGGGGCCGTCCGCCCCCGCATCCCCGACGACCTCTCGACGCCCTACGTCGGCGACCGGCCGCCGCGTGTGCACACGCCCAACGGCTCGTCCATCACCGGCCGCCGGGCCGACGACGGGGCGTGGGTCTACCACCTCGTCGCCGAGGAGGTGCAGCACGAGTTCGCGCCCGGCCTCACGGCCACGTGCTGGGGCTACAACGGGCAGGTCCACGGCCCCACCTTCGAGGCCGTCGAGGGCGACACCGTCCGCGTCTACGTCACGAACCGGCTTCCCGTCGCCACGACGGTCCACTGGCACGGGTTCTTCCTCCCCAACGGGATGGACGGCGTGGGCGGGCTGAACCAGCCCGTGATCCCGCCCGGCGAGACGTTCGTCTACACCTTCCCGATCCGCCAGAACGGGACGTTCATGTACCACAGCCACCACGACGAGATGACGCAGATCGCGCTCGGGCTGACGGGGATGTTCGTGGTGCACCCGAACACCCGGGGCGAGATCCCGGAGGTCGACCGCGACTTCGCCATCATGCTCCACGAGTGGGCCGTCGACCCGGGCACGAGCCGGCCGGACCCCAACGAGATGAGCGACTTCAACGTGCTCACGATGAACGCGAGGGCGTTCCCCGGCACCGACCCCCTCGTCGTCGGGCACATGGACCGGGTGCGCCTCCGCTTCGGCAACCTCTCGCCGATGGACCACCACCCGATCCACCTCCACGGGCACTACTGGAAGATCGTCGGCACCGACGGCGGGCGGATCCCCGAGGCCGGGCAGTGGCCTGAGACGACGGTGCTCGTCCCCGTCGGGAGCACGCGGACCGTCGAGTTCACGGCCGACGCGCTCGGCGACTGGGCCATGCACTGCCACATGACGCACCACGTCATGAACCAGATGGGCCACGAGTTCCCCAACATGGTCGGCGTCGACGCCGCCAAGCTCGACCGCGAGGTGCGCCCGCTCGTCCCGGGCTACATGACGATGGGGCAGGTCGGCGGCGACGACATGGGCGCCCACGTCGAGATGGGCCACATGCCCGTCCCCGAGAACTCGATCCCGATGGTCGGCGCTGCCGGGCCGTTCGGCTACATCACGATGGGTGGGATGTACACGAACATGCTCGTCCGCCCTCGGCCCGTCGACTACGACCGGTTCCCCGGCTGGTACGAGCACCCGCCTGGCACCGTCGCACACGCGGTCTCGGCCGAGGTCGCCGCCCGCGACGGCGTCCGGGTCTGAGAGATCTCGGACGATCAATCTCGGAGGGCAGCGGGTGTAACCGGCGCGGGGGCGCGGCGTCTTCTCGGTAGATGACCTCTTCCCCGCTGCCTACACGCCCTACCCCCATGCCGCCCTCCGATCCCATCCCCGACCTCGTCGAGCACCGCCGCCGGCTCGTCCGCTACGTCCGCTCGCTCACGAACGATCCGGACCTGACGGAGGACGTGGTGCAGGAGGCCCTCCTCAAGACCCTCCGCGCCGCCCCCGACATCACGGACGAGGACGCCCTCACGGGCTGGCTCTTCCGCGTCGCGAAGAACACCGTCATCGACCTCCATCGGAGCCGACAACGGGAGGCAGAGCGGCTCAATCGCCTAGCCTGGGAAGTGGAGGGTGCCGACATCCAACCACCTCCGGAGGACGAAGACGTCCTCTGCGCCTGCTACGAGGCGCTCCTCCCGACGCTCAAGCCCGAGTACGCCGAGCTCATCTCGGCCGTCGAGCTCGGGGACGAGGCACCGGAGGCCGCCGCCGACCGGCTCGGCATCACGCGGAACAACCTCAAGGTCCGTCGCCACCGGGCACGGCAGCAGCTCCGCCAGCGTCTCGAGGAGTCGTGCCGCGCCTGCGCCGAGCACGGCTGCCTCGACTGCACCTGCACCACCCTTTCCTGAATCCAATCCCCACTGCCATGAACACGAACACCCAGCACGACCTCACCGAAGACTCTGTCTCCACCGAAGACTCTGTCTCGGAAACCATCACCATCGAAGGGATGAGTTGCGGCCACTGCGTCGGCGCCGTCCGCCGCGAGCTCGTAGCGCTCGACGGCGTCGAGGTCGAAGGCGTCGCCGTCGGCGAGGCCCGCATCCGCCGCGATCCCACGCGGGCAGACCGCGAGGCCGTCGAGGGTGCTATCGAGGACGCCGGCTTCACGCCCCGCGGATAGCCCACCCAGAGCGCGAGCCTGTCCTGCCGCCCCGGAGCCTCCGTGCCCCGGGGCGGTCGCCGTGTAGGCGAGGTGCCCTGTAACCGGTGGGAGAGGGTGGCGTCTTCCCGGTGAACCTACCATCTACGACCATGGTTACCCTGCGCTCCGCCCCGCCATCTCCGTCCGCCGATGCGTCGTCTGACGCCGAGGGCCTCTCGCTTTCGCTCCCCGTCGAGGGAATGACGTGCGCCTCGTGCGTCGGTAGTGTCGAGCGTGCACTCGGCCGGACCCCGGGTGTTACCGAGGCTTCAGTCAACCTCGCGACGGAGCGGGCTACGGTCCGCGTCCGGCCCGGCACCGAGGCCGGGGCGCTCGTGGATGCCGTCGAGGCGACGGGCTACCACGTTCGCACCGAGGAGCGGGACCTCGGCATCCGAGGGATGACGTGCGCGGCCTGCGCCACCCGGGTCGAGCGGGCGCTCCGGCAGATCCCCGGCGTCCTCGACGCGACAGTCAACCTCGCGACGGAGCGGGCACACGTCGTGCTCATCGCAGGGGCCGTGTCCACGCCGACGCTGGCCGAGGCCGTCGCCGAAGCGGGATACGAGGCGCTGAGGCTCGACGAGGCGGACGATCCGGCCGACGCAGAGCGCGCCGCTCGCGAGGCCGAGCGCTTGCGTCTGCGGCGACGCGTGCTGATCGCCGCCGCGCTCACGGCCCCGCTCTTCCTCCTAGAGATGGTGCCGATGCTCGTGCCCCCGCTCCATCACTGGCTGGCGGCGACGGTCCCCATCCAAGCGCTTCGGGCCGTCGCCTTCGTGCTCGCGACGGCCGTGCAGTTCGGGCCGGGGCGGCCGTTCTACCGCCACGGGCTCGCCGCCGTCCGCCACGGGAGCCCCGACATGAACACGCTCGTCGCGCTGGGGACGAGCGCGGCCTACGGCTACTCCGTCGTCGCCACCTTCCTCCCCTCGCTCCTGCCGGCGGGGACGGCCCACGTCTACTTCGAGGCCGGGGCCGCCGTCATCACCCTCGTCCTGCTCGGGAAGTACTTCGAGGCGCTCGCGAAGGGGCGGACGAGCGAGGCCGTCCGCCGCCTCCTCGACCTCCAGGCCAAGACGGCGCGCGTCCTCCGAGACGGGCACGAGGTCGAGGTCCCCATCGAGGCCGTCGCCC
This sequence comes from Rhodothermales bacterium, assembly GCA_039944855.1. Taxonomy (NCBI): domain Bacteria; kingdom Pseudomonadati; phylum Rhodothermota; class Rhodothermia; order Rhodothermales; species Rhodothermales bacterium. The sequence continues at coordinate 17,861 of JBDUXZ010000008.1, forward strand.
TCGACGACCGCGTCCGCGTTCGCCCCGGCGAGCGCATCCCCGTCGACGGCGTCGTTGAGACCGGGGCCTCGTTCGTGGACGAGTCGATGGTGACGGGCGAGCCCGTGCCCGTAGAGAAGGGCGAGGGCGACGAGGTGGTCGGCGGCACCGTCAACGGGACGGGCTCGTTCGTCTTCCGCGCCTCCCGTGTCGGGGCCGACACCGTGCTCGCGCAGATCGTCCGCCTCGTCGGCGAGGCGCAGGCGTCGCGGCCCCCGATCCAGGCGCTCGCCGACCGCGTCGTGGCCGTGTTCGTCCCGGTCGTGCTCGTCGTCGCGGCTCTCACGTTCGGGCTCTGGCTCGGGTTCGGGCCGGAGCCGGCCCTCCCGTTCGCGCTCGCCGCGGCCGTCGCCGTCCTCATCATCGCCTGCCCGTGCGCGATGGGCCTCGCCACGCCGACGTCGGTGATGGTGGGGACGGGGAAAGCGGCCGAGCTCGGCGTGCTCTTCCGCAAGGGCGAGGCGCTCCAGACGCTCCGCGAGGTCAGCGTCGTCGCCTTCGACAAGACGGGGACGCTCACGATGGGCCGCCCCACGCTCACCGACCTCACCGTGATGACCGGCTTCGACCGCGACGCCGTACTCGGCCTCGTCGCAAGCGTGGAAGCCGCGAGCGAGCACCCCATCGCTCGGGCCATCGTCGAGTCGGCGGGGAGCGAGGGGCTCCCCACGCATACGGTCGACGGGTTCGAGGCCGTCCCAGGGCGCGGGGCGGTCGGGGTCGTGGCCGGTCGATCGGTGGCGGTGGGGTCCGGGCGGTTTCTGCGGGAACGCGGCGTCGATCCGGCCCCGCTCTTGGCCGAGGCCGAACGGCTCGCTGCTGAGGGCAAGACCCCGCTCTTCGCCGCCCTCGACGGTCGGCTCGCCGCCGTCCTCGCCGTCTCCGACCCCGTGAAGGAGGAGGCCGCGGCCGTCGTCGGATCGCTCCACGCGCGTGGCATCCGCGTCGCCATGATCACCGGGGACAACCGCACGACCGCCGCCGCCGTCGCCCGCCGCCTGGGGATCGACGACGTGCTCGCCGAGGTGCTCCCCGGCGAGAAGGCCGAGGCCGTGCGCCGTCTCCAGCATGCCGGCGGGAGCCGCCCCGTCCGGGTCGCCTTCGTCGGCGACGGGATCAACGACGCCCCCGCCCTCGCGACGGCCGACGTCGGGATCGCCATCGGCACCGGCACCGACGTCGCCGTCGAGGCGGCCGACGTCGTCCTCATGGCGGGCCACCTCGGCGGGATCCCCCGTGCCCTCGCCGTCTCGCGGGCGACGCTCCGCAACGTCAAGCAGAACCTGTTCTGGGCCTTCGCCTACAACGCCGCCCTCATCCCCGTGGCGGCCGGCGCGCTCTACCCGGCGTTCGGCCTCCTCCTCTCGCCCGTCCTCGCCGCCGCCGCGATGGGCCTCTCCAGCGTGTTCGTCCTCACGAACGCCCTCCGGCTGCGCCGATTCGAGCCGGAGACCGCTGCGGCCGGCCCGTTGGCTTAACACCTTTTAAGGTGAGGGGATGCGACGTTCTCCGACGGGCGTCGTACCTACGGCTAGCGCATCCACCCAACCCTACGAACGATGGATCGTCACCCGCACCACGACCCTAGCGATGAGCCTGGGCTGAAGCAGGCCGAGCTGCGCGAGGCTGCCCACGAAGGTCCCCACGGCTCCCACGCCGACGGCCACAAGAGCGCCGTCGAGGAGCACGACCCGGCCGAACACGCCCACGAAGCCCCCGACCACGCCCCGGCGCCCCACGACGGGCACGCGGGCATGGACCACGGCACGATGGATCACAGCGGGCGCGCTGGAGGGGGCGGGCATCACGAGCACCACGCGATGATGGTGGCCGACTTCCGCCGTCGGTTCTTCGTGAGCCTCGCCCTCACCGTCCCCATCGTCGCGCTCAGCCCGATGATCCAGGGCTGGCTCGGGTTCACGCTCACCTTCCCCGGCGCCGTGTGGGTGCTGGCCGCGCTCTCCGCGTTCGTCTACGTGTACGGCGGCTGGCCCTTCCTCACCGGGTTCGTCGAGGAGGTGCGCGAGCGGCGGCCGGGGATGATGACGCTCGTGGCGATGGCGATCACCGTCGCCTTCGTCTACTCCCTCGCCGTCGTCCTCGGCGTCGAGGGGATGCTGTTCTTCTGGGAGACGGCCACCCTCATCGACCTCATGCTCGTCGGGCACTGGATCGAGATGCGGAGCGTGATGGGGGCGTCCGCCGCGCTCGAAGAGCTCGCCCGGCTGATGCCCGACGAGGCCCACCGCCTCACCCCGGACGGTTCCATCGAGGAGGTCCCCACCGCCTCGCTCCGCGCGGGCGACCGCGTCCTCGTCAAGTCGAGCGAGAAGGTGCCCGCCGACGGCGTCGTGGTCGACGGACGGAGCGCGGTCAACGAGGCGGCGCTGACGGGCGAGTCCGTTCCGGTCGAGAAAGGCGACGGCGATGAAGTCATCGCCGGGAGCATCAACGGTACGGGGGCACTCACGGTCGAGGTTCGGCGGATGGGGGAAGAGGCCTACCTCAGCCAGGTCATCGGGCTCGTTCGCGAGGCGCAGGCGTCGAAGTCGAAGACCCAGGACCTCGCCAACCGCGCCGCCTTCTACCTCACCGTCGTCGCGCTCTCCGTCGGCGCCCTCACGTTCGCCGTGTGGTTCTTCTTCACCGACGCCGGCCTCGGGTTCGCCGTCGAGCGCGCCGTGACGGTGATGGTCATCGCGTGCCCCCACGCGCTCGGCCTCGCCATCCCCCTCGTCGTCGCCGTCTCGACGAGCCTCAGCGCGAAGAACGGGCTCCTCATCCGCGACCGGGCCGCCTTCGAGCGGGCGCGGCTCCTCGACGCGCTCGTCTTCGACAAGACGGGGACGCTGACGGAGGGCCGCTTCGGCGTGACCGACGTACTCGTCGCCGAAGGCGTCGCGGAAGACGACCTCCTCGCGACGGCCGCCGCCGTCGAGGGCGGGAGCGAGCACCCCATCGCCGCCGGCGTCGTCCGCACGGCCGAGGAGCGAGGATTGGCGGTACCCGCCGTCGCTGACTTCGAGGCCATCACGGGCAAAGGCGTCCGAGCGACCGTGGGCGGCACCGAGGTCCAGATCCTCAGCCCCGGGGCCGTCGAGGCCGAGGGCCTAGCAGTACCTCCTTCACTCCACGACCGGGCCGAGGCGCTCGGCCGCGAAGGGAAGACCGTCGTGTGGGTGGTGCGGGGCGGGGCCGTGCAGGGCGCACTCGCGCTCGCCGACGTTGTTCGGCCCGAGTCGAAGGAGGCCATCGATCGTTTGCACGAACTCGGCGTCGAGGCCATCATGTTGACGGGGGACAAGCGCGAGGTGGCCGAGCACGTCGCCCGCCAGATCGGCATCGACCGCGTGCTGGCCGAGGTGCTACCCGACCAGAAGGCGGCGGCGATCCGCGCGCTCCAGGCCGAGGGGAAGGTCGTCGCGATGACGGGCGACGGGGTCAACGACGCCCCAGCCCTCGCGACCGCCGACGTCGGGATCGCCGTCGGGGCCGGGACGGACGTGGCCGTCGAGACGGCCGACGTGATCCTCGCCCGGAGCGACCCCCGCGACGCCGTCCGCATCGTGGCGCTCGCGCAGGCGACCTACCGGAAGATGGTGCAGAACCTGTGGTGGGCCGCCGGCTACAACGTCGTCGCGATCCCGCTCGCGGCGGGCGTGCTGGCGTGGGCAGGGATCGTGCTGAGCCCCGCCGTCGGCGCCGTGCTCATGAGCCTCTCGACGGTGATCGTCGCCATCAATGCCCGGTTCCTCCGCGTCGACTGACTGGGTGCACAACATGCTCCGGGGCTACCCCTCGCTCCCGCTGAAGCGCATCGCCCTGTGGGGCCTCGTCCTGAACGCCGTGTGGGAGTTCGGGCAGTGCACCGTTTTCTACGACATGTGGGACTGGGGCTTCTGGCGAGCGACGGCGTGGATGTGGGGTGCCATCCTCGGCGATGTCGTGATCGTCCTCGGCGTCGCGCTTGGCGCCGCGCTCATCGTCGGATCTGATCGGCTCCGTCCTCCGGACGTCGTCGGGTGGGCCGCGCTGCTCGGGGTCGGGTTCGTGGCGAGCGTCGGGCTCGAGTGGGCGGCGCAGGCCCTTGACTTGTGGGGCTACAGCGAGCTCATGCCGACGGTCACGGTCTTTGGGCATACCGTTGGGCTCTCGCCCGTCGTACAGGTGACCTTCATCCCTGCGATCTCCTTCTGGGGCGGCTCCAAGCACGTGCTCGAATCGGCCAACGAACGCTCTGGTCGTCAGGGCCCATGACTAGGGCCTCAGGCCCGTCCTCTTTAGGCACCTTCGACTCGTTCTTATAGCGCCCTCACTCTCGATAGGCGAGCAGCCGGAGCGCGTTGAAGACGACGAGGAGCGTGCTCCCCTCGTGGAGCGCCACGGCCGGGCCGATGCCGAGCCCGAAGATCGTCGCCGGGACGAGGAAGACGACCATGCCGAGGCTCATCCACAGGTTCTGCCGGATGATCCCCCGCGTCTTCCGGCTCAGCCCGACGGCGAACGGGAGGTGCCGGAGGTCGTCGGCCATCAGCGCCACGTCGGCCGTTTCGAGCGCTACATCGCTTCCCGCCGCGCCCATCGCGATGCCGACGGTCGCGTTCGCCATCGCGGGCGCGTCGTTGACGCCGTCGCCGACCATCGCGACCTTCGCCTCTCGGCTGAGCCGTTTGATCGTCTCGACCTTATCGTCGGGCATGAGGTCGCCGCGCGCCTCGTCGAGCCCAACGGCCTTTGCCACGGCGTCGGCCACGCGCTGGTTGTCGCCCGAGATCATCACCATCCGCTCGATGCCTATCGCAAGGAACCGAGCAATCGGGGTGCCACCTAGAATAAAACTGTTGGCGAATCTCGGAGAGCGGCCCTACATGCTCGACTAGGTCGCGTCGCTCGCGCATCGGCGGGTGGCGTCATACCATGTAGGGCACGTCGGAGGCGTGGGTGGGGTAGGCCCAGATCGTCTCGCGGAGCGCGCTCACAGGGATCCCGTGGCGGACTGCGAGCGCGAACACGTTGACGAGGTCGTCGACGCCCGGCCCGAGGAGGTGGGCTCCGACCACACGGTCCTCATGTGTGAGCACCTTGTATCCGGCCACCTCGGCCCGTACCCGGCGGTACGTGTACCAGGCGGCTGTGTCGCCCGCGTGGACCTCGACGTCGAGCTCGCGCTCGGCGGCCTCGGCCTCGGTCAGCCCGACGCGGGCGACGGGCGGGCCGGTGAAGGCGACCGACGGGACGCCCTCGTGGTTCGGCGTCCGGTGCAGGCCATCCAGGAGGTTCGAGGCGACGACGTGGGACTCGTGCGAGGCCACGGGCGTAAGCGGCGCACCGCCTGAGGCGGCACAGTCGCCGGCGGCCCAGACGCGCTCGTTCGAGACACTCCGGAGGTGGGCGTCGACGGTGACCCCGGCGTCGGTATGCTCGACCCCTGCGGCGCCGAGGTCGAGGTCCGTGATCTCGGGGACCCGTCCCGCTCCATGCACGACGAGGTCGGCCTCGAGCGTCTCGCGCTCACCGCCGTCCGTCTCGACGGTCACGCGGAACGCGTCACCCGAGCGCTCGACGCCGACGACCGACGTGCCGACGCGGAGGTCGACGCCGAGGTCGCGAGTGTGGTCGGCGAGGCGGCCCACGAGGTCAGGGTCGAACGCTTCGAGCGGGCGGACCCCGCGGTGGACGACGGTCACGTCGGCGCCGGCCCGGACGGCGATGTGGGCGAACTCCATCGAGACGTACCCGCCGCCAACGAAGAGGACGCGGCGCGGGAGCGCGCGGAGCCGGAGGAAGTCGGTGCTCGTCGCGACGTGCTCGGCGCCGTCGAACGGGAGCGGGACCGGGCGGGCGCCGGTCGCGACGAGGAGGTGCTCGAACGCGAGCCGCCGCTCGCCGCCCTCCGTCTCCACGACGACGGCGTCCTCTGCCACGAGGCGGGCCCGGCCGTGGAGCGTCTCGATCCCCTTCTTCTGGAACCCGGCCTCCTTCGACTCGGGGACCGGCTCGGTGAACGTCAGCTTGAACGCCATGAGGTCGGCCCAGTCGACGCCGACGCGGCCGGCGGTCCCGTGCCCCTCCATCCTCCGGGCGAGGTCAGCGACGTGGGCGGCCCCGACGAGGACCTTCTTGGGGTCGCACCCGCGGAGGGCGCACGTGCCGCCGTAGGGCCGCGAATCGACGACGGCGACGCGCCAGCCGGCCGCGGCCGTCTTGTTGGCGGCGGTGGTGGCGGCGGCGCCGGTGCCGAGGACGACGAGGTCGTAGGGATCGGGCATAGGGAGTCGGGTTCAGGCGGCGCAGCAGCTTAACTGCCCGACGTCCTTCCGGAACGTGAGCGCGGCGAGCTTGACGGCCTCGGAGAGCGTGAGGTAGGCGTGGAAGGCGTCAGCGAGCTGCTGGGTCGTGACGTCGTGGCGGATGGCGAGGGCGATCTCCATCAGGAGCTCCGACCCTTCGGGCGCCAGGACCCGGGCGCCGACGAGCCGGTCGGACTCTCGGTCGCGGATGAGGGTGATCGAGCCACGCGTGTCGCGGGCGGCGATCGCGCGCGGGACGTGCGCCATCGCGAGCGTCGTCGCCTCGGCATCGATCCCGGCCGCCTCGGCCTGGGCGAGGTCGAGGCCGACGCCCGCGAGTTGGGGGTCGGTGAAGACGACCCAGGGGAGCGCCGTGTAGTCTGCCTCCACCAGGGCCGCTCCCGAGCCGAGCCCTTCGCGGGCGTTACGCGCTGCGAGAGCACCCTCGTAGGCCGCTGTGTAGACGAACATCTTGTCGCCGAGCACGTCGCCGGCCCCGAACACGCCGTCGGCCGCCGTCCGGAGCGTGGCGTCGACAGGGAGGAAACCGCGGGCGTCGGGCGACACGCCGAGGGCCTCGAGGCCGAGGTCGTCCGTGTTGCCGCGGCGCCCGGTCGCGAGGAGGAGGTGCGAGCCGCGAACCTCGCCGGCCTCTCCGCCCCTCTCGAATGCCACGACGGTTTCGGCGTCCTCGCGGCGGACGGACCGGAGGGCCACGCCCGTGCGGACGTCGACGCCGTCGGCCTCCAGGTGATCCGTGAGCGCGTCACTGAGGGCCGTGTCTTCGCGCGGGAGGATCCGGCCGGACCGCTGGAGGAGCGTGACGGGGACGCCGAGGCGGGCGAACGCCTGGGCCACCTCGACGGCCACATACCCGCCGCCGAGTACGACGAGGCGGTCCGGGGCCGCCTCCAAGTCCCACAGCGTCTCGTTCGTGAGGAAACTCGCATCGGCGAGGCCAGGCACGTCGGGAACGAACGTCCGGGCACCGGTCGCGACGAGGACGGCCCGGGCGCGAAGGGTCCGGGCTCCGCCGTTGACCTCGACCGTGTGGAGGCCGTCCGCACGCCCCGCCAGCCGGGCGCGGCCAGCCACGAGCGTAACAGCGTCATCGGCGCCCGCGACGTCGACGTACTTCGTCTGCCGGAGCTCGGCGGCGAGGGCGCGAACCTGGGCGAGGACGGAGCCGAAGTCCGTGACCCAGCCCGAGGTCTCGATGCCGTCGAACGCGGAGCGCTTGGCGCGGTGGACGGCCTCGGCTGCGCGGATCGTCGCCTTTGACGGCACGCACCCGACGTTGACGCACGTGCCGCCGATGGGGAGGCCGCCCTCGGCGTCGTTTACGATGGCGGCGCGCCCGCCGAGTTCACTCGTCTTGAGCGCGGCAGCGAACGCGGCCGAGCCGCCCCCGACTACGATGAGGTCGTAGGCGTCGGGCGGGAGGTCGGAGGGCGCGGGCGGCTCGGGCAAGGGGGCGCCGTTGCCGGAGGGCGCGGGCGGCGCGTCGGACGGCGCGCCGTAGCCCGTGGCAGGACCGTCGCTCGGCGGAGCAGGCGGAGCCTCGCCGTCAACCGCGGCACGGTAGCCGGCGGACTCGACGGCCGCGACGAGGTCGGGGGGGGCGGCGGGGGCGTCCGCGTCGAGTGCGACGTCAGCCCGGCCGGACTCCCAGCCGGGAACGTCGGCCGAGATCACGCCGGGGACGGATTCGAGGGCATGGGAGACGTGGCGGGCGCAGCCGGCGCAGGTCATCCCGCCGATGGTGAGAGTAAGCGTCATGGGGCTACGTGAGGGGATACACGCGTGAGACGGAGGCGGAAGCGGGTCTCGCGCTCGACGTGGGCGCGGACGGCGGCGGGCGAGGTCTGCGCGTCGTCGAAGGTGACGTCGAGCGTGGGTCCCTCGAGGTCAACGGCCGCCTCGCGAACGCCGGCGACAGCCTCGGCCGTCTCGACGAGGGTGTCGACGCACCCCGAGCAGAACGGGGCGGCGATCTCGAAGTGGGCGGTCCGGGCGGTGTCCGCGCGGGCTTCGAGCATGTGGGCGTCGGCCGTACGTGCGGCGACCGTGAACGAGGCTGGGCCGAGGCAGGGAACGCAGGCGAGGCCGCCCAGCGTGGCGGCGAACACGAGCGGACGGAGCATGGCTAGGGGGAGCATGGCGAGGATGGGAGTGGCTAGGAAGGGCGGGCGCGCTGCCGGCGGCGGACGCCGAGGAAGACTGCGCCGAGGGCGACGGCTAGGCCCAGACGGCCTAGCCATCAGTGACAGGGCGTGTAGGGTAGCCGACGGCGGCGGTCGCGGCCGTGAGGTCGGCGACGGTCGTCCGCGTAGGATCGAACGAGACGACGGCCCGAGGCGGCTCGAACGAAACAGCCGCATCCTCGACGCCGTCCACGTTCAGGAGCGCGCGGCGGACCGTCGCGTCACACGACGCGCACGTCATGCCCTCGACCGCGAGCGTGACGCGGGCCGTCGCTAGCGAGACGGCTGGATCGGCGTAGGCGAGGGCCGGGTCGGTCGGCGCCCCGGAGGCCCGGATGAGGTACGGCGAAGCCAGGAGGAGGGCGGCCGCGAGCACGCCGACCGCCAGGAGCGCCCGCCGCGTGCGCGGGGACACCACCTCCTCTTCGCAGTCGCAGTCAATGTCCGAGGCCGCGAGACGGGCGGCCCGCCACTCCCGCCAGCCGACATAGCCGAGGGCGAGGACGGCGACGGCCACGAAGAGGGGCCGGTAGGGCTCGAACGCCGCGAGCGAGCCGACCCAGGCTCCGCCCACACCGAGCGAGACGAGGAGGAGCGGGATCGTGCAGCAGGCGCTGGCGGCGACGGCCGCGCCGAGCGCGACGGCGAGACCGCGGCGGGCGCCTGGATCAGGGGTTGGGTCGATCGGCCGGTTCGTCATGGCGGAGTCCGTGTCGTGGACGTGATCAGGCGTGGGAGGAGCCGCCGGGCGTGGTGAGTCCGTCGAGGTGGAGGGTCACGCCGCTCGCGGCTTGCTCCTCAAAGAGCCGGACGAGGAGGCGGGCGAACGGGTTGTCGGTGCAGACCGAGTAGTACAGGGTCTGGGCATCGCGACGGGCCACGACAATGGCCTTCTCGCGGAGGATCTTGAGGTGGCGCGAGACGGCCGGCTGCGTGATCTCGAAGAGGTCGGCGAGGTCGCAGACGCAGAGCTCCCCGGCCCGCCAGAGGACGTAGAGCATCCGGAGCCGGGTCTCGTTGGAGGCCGCCGTGAAGTAGGCCGAGAGGGCGACGAGGTGGTCGTTGCCGAGGGCGTCGCGGTGGATGGCCTGGAGCTCGTCGGCACGGCTGTGCGAGGAGTCGGGCCGAACGCAGTTCCGGTCGGAGACGGCGAGGCGGGCGGGAGACTTGGGCATGGCCATGATGTTTAAACGCATCGGTTATATAACCATTTTGTTTGCAGGTTCCCGCTCCTCTGTGAGGTAATCACCTTGACGGTCCCCAGGCCTGACGACCTCTCGCCCGTCTTCCGCATCGCCGGCACCCGCGAGCGGCCGCGTGGTACAGCCGGTTCGGGTTCGAGGTAGAGGGCGAGCACCGGTTCGCGCCGGGCCTCCCACTCTACCCCTCCGCTGGCACGGAGCCTCGCTCTATCTCTCCGAGCACACCAGCGACGCGCGGCCGGGCACGTTGTTGTACCTCCGCGTGGACGACAGCGATGACATCGCTACCGAATTCGGATTGGGCATCACGGACCAGCCGTGGGGACATGAGGTCAAACTGACGGACCCAGATGGAAACCGCCTCCGGATCGGTGAGCGATCGAGCGAGTAAGGCAGGGGGCGCCTCAGCCCCATCGACTACTTGGTTTCCCTGCGAGTGGGTTGGGGCGCGGTGACCCTACATTTCCTCACGGTAAGCGAGGAGTCGGAGCGCGTTGAACACGACGACGAGGGTGCTCCCCTCGTGGAGTGCGACCGCCGGGCCGATGCCGAGCCCGAAGATCGTCGCGGGAACGAGGAACGCCACCATCCCCAGGCTCATCCACAGGTTCTGCCGGATGATCCCCCGCGTCTTTCGGCTCAGCCCGACGGCGAACGGGAGCTGCCGGAGGTCGTCGGCCATGAGCGCCACGTCGGCCGTCTCGAGCGCGACGTCGCTCCCGGCCGCGCCCATCGCGATCCCGACCGTCGCGTTCGCCATCGCGGGCGCGTCGTTGACGCCGTCGCCGACCATGGCCACCTTCGCCTCCCGGCTGAGGGCCTTGATCGTCTCGACCTTGTCGTCAGGCATGAGGTCTCCGCGCGCCTCGTCGAGCCCTACGGCCTTCGCTACGGCCTCGGCCACGCGCTGGTTGTCGCCCGAGATCATCACCATCCGCTCGATCCCGATCGCGCGGAGCCGAGCGATCGTCTCCTTCGCCGCCTCGCGCGGCGTGTCCATCAGCCCGACGACGCCGAGGTAGCGGTCGCCCCGGCGGACGATCATCGTCGTCCGGCCCTCGGTCTCCAGCCGCTCGACCGTCTGGCGGACGGCCTCGGGGAGGGGCGGTCCCTCGACTTCGGCGAAGAGATCGTCCTTACCGATGTAGACGGGCTCCGCCGCGGCATCCGCGCCGGCGAGGTCGGCGCGGATGCCGCGCCCGGTGATGCTCTGGAGGTCTGTCGCTTCGGCGGATGAGACGCCTTCGGCTTCGCCGTGGCGGACGACGGCCTTTGCGAGCGGGTGATCGCTCAGCCGCTCGACGGCGACGGCAGTCGCGAGCAGCTCCTCGGCCGTCGCGCCCTCGGCGGGCACCACGTCCGTCACGCGCGGGGAGCCCTCGGTCAGCGTCCCCGTTTTGTCGAAGGCCATCGCCGTGAGCTGTCCGAGGTTTTCGAGCGGCCCACCGCCTTTGACGAGGACGCCGCCGCGCCCGGCCCGCGCCACGCCCGAGAGGACCGCGCTCGGCGTCGCAATCGCGAGCGCGCACGGGCTCGCGGCCACGAGCACCGCCATCGCCCGGTAGAAACTCTCGGCGAACGTCTCGTCCACAACGACCCACGCGAAGAGGAGCAGGACTACGAGGGCGAGCACCGCCGGGACGAACACCCGCTCGAAGCGGTCGGTGAACCGCTGCGTAGGCGAGCGCTCGGTCTCGGCCTCGGTCACCATCTGCACCACGCGGGCCAGCGTGGACTCGTTCGCCGTCTTCGTCACGACGATCTCGAGGGCGCCGCTCCCGTTGATGGTGCCGGCGAAGACGCGGTACTCGGCGTCGAGCGCCTGCGGATCGGCGAGGGCGGCCTCGGCGTCGTCCACGGGCCGCTTATCGACGGGCACGCTCTCGCCAGTGACGGGGGCCTGGTTGACGGCGCTCGTGCCCTTCACCACGAACCCGTCGGACGGGAGCCGCTCGTTCGTCCTGACGATCACGGTATCGCCGACGGCGAGGTCTTCAACGGGCACCTCGTGCTCCGCACCGTCCCGCCGGACGGTAGCCGTATCGGGGGCGAGCTCGGCGAGGGCTTCGATGGCCTTCCGCGCGCGCCCCATCGCGTAGCCTTCGAGCGCGTGGCCAATGGAGAAGAGGAAGAGGAGCAGCGCCCCTTCGAACCACTCGCCGAGGGCGGCAGCACCCGCCGCAGCCACGAGCATGAGGAAGTCGATCTCGAACCGCCCGGCCCGGATGGAATCCCACGCTTCGCGGACGGTGAACCACCCGCCGAAGAGATACGCCCCGATGAAGAGGGCGAGCGGCACCCACTCGGCGACGCCGGTGAACGCCGCCAGCACCCAGCCGAGCGCGACGCAGACGCCGGAGAGCACGGCGAAGATCACCTCAGTCCGCTCGCCGAAGATGCCGCCGTGCGCGTGGTCGTGCGCGCCGCCTCCCTCCTCGTGGTCGTGCCCTTCGCCCGGGGCATGGTCGTGGCCCGCGTGGTCTACCGCGGCGACCTCGGCGGGCTCGGGGGCGACGGTCACGCCGAGGTCGGCGAGCGCTCGCCGGAGTGCCGCCTCGTCGGTCGCCTCGCGGTCGAACTCGATCCGGATCGGGCCGGTGGCGTTCGCCTCGGCCTCGACGACACCCGGCTGCTGCTTCAGCCGCTCCGTCACGGTCCGAGCGCGGCGCTGGTGGGCCAGTCCGTCGGCCTCCCAGAGCACGTGGCCGTAGCGCCCCGTGATGCGGGCTCCGGCGCGCTCGGCGATCCGCCGGATGCGGGGGAGGGCGAGCTGGTCCGGGTCGTAGTGGATGCAGACCTGGGCCGGCTCGCCGTTCTCGGCCGGTACGACGTGGGCGCGCTCGACGCCCTCGGTAGCCGCGAGCTCGTCGGTGAGGCGGGTCACACAGGCGTCGCGGGCGTCGGGGACTTCGGGGAGGACGACGGGGAGGTCGAAGCGGAACGTTTCAGGCATGGCGGTTTCTCTCAGGACGTTTGGAGGACGGCACGTCGGACGGCACGTTGGCGGGTCAGGTGAGCAGCCCCCACGGGCTGTAGAGGACGAGCCAGATCACCGCGTAGATCGGGAGGAGGATGGGGATGGCGTAGCGGAAGAGGTAACCGGCGAACGTGGGCGGACGGGCGCTGTGGGGCACCTCACCGTGGGGGACGCCGTCCGGGTAGTCCGGCGACGCCTCACCGTGGCCCTCAGCGATGGCCTTCACCATGAAGTTCGGCGCGTTCCCGATGTACGTCATCGCCCCGAAGAACACGGCCGCCACCGAGATCGCCTGGAGGAACACCCCCGTCGGGACGCCGGCCGGGCCGAGGTCGGCTCCGCCCTCGGCGAAGGCGCGCACGGCGAGGGCGTCGTTCACGTCGAGCCCGAACTTCCCCATCGAGGCGGCGAGGAAGTTGAGGTAGGTCGGGGCGTTGTCGAGGAAGGCCGAGAGCGCGCCGGTCCCCCAGAAGAACGTCCCCGTCGTGAGGGCGTCGGCCTGCTCGCGCGCGTAGAGCCCGATGAGGCTCAGCGCCGGGACCATGCAGGCGAAGATGCCGAGGAAGAGCCACCCGACCTCGCGGATCGGCTCGAAGTTGAACTCGTTGCGGCGGAGCGCCTCCGGCTTCGCCGTCCGGTAGGCCAACCCGACGACGGCGAACATGACGAGCTCGCGGATCCCGAACGGGAGCTCGACCGCGCCGACGTGGAGTGCGGGCACGCCCGGGATCACCTGGGGGTCCACGAACACGGCCGCCACCGTGACTCCGACCCAGAGCAGGCTCCGCGCCCCGATGACGCGGACGGCGGGGGCCCCCGCCTCCGGGGCGACGCTCACGGCCCGGTTCCGGCGGTCGAACACGTAGAAGACGCCGAGCAGGAGCGCCAGCGTCGGGAGCCACACGTACCACACATTCGCGAGCGTCCAGAAAAACGGGACCCCGCGCAGGAAGCCGAGGAAGAGCGGGGGATCGCCGATGGGCGTGAGCGCGCCGCCGACGTTGGCGACGATGAAGATGAAGAAGACGACGTGGTAGGGCCTCAGCCGCCCCCGGTTGAGGTTGAGGAACGGGCGGATGAGGAGCATGGCCGCCCCCGTCGTCGCGATGAAGTTGGCGAGGACGGCCCCGACCGAGAGGAGGGCCACGTTCGTCAGCGGCCGGCCCCGCACGTTGAGGTGGACGTAGATCCCGCTCGCCGCCACGAAGAGCGCCGCCACGAGGGCGATGAACGAGAGGAACTCCTCGAGCGCGTAGAACATCGCCATCGGGGCCTCGAGCACGAACACGTAGTAGAGCACGACGACGGCCCCGAGCCCGACGGCGTACTTCGGGTAGTGGCGGTGCCAGTGGTGGATGTAGAAGAGCGGCCCCGTCGCGATCATGAGCAGGAGCACGACGAAGGGGAGCACCAGCCAGGCCGGCGGTGCCACCGTCGGCTCCTCCGACACGGCCGACGCGGCGGCGAGGCGGACGGGTGCGCCCCCCACGGCTTCAGCGGGTACGCCCGCCGCCGCGACGGCCGCGGCAGCATCGGCCACGCCAGACCCCTCTGCGTTACCCGCCGCCTGGACGGGGTGAGCGCACGCCGCCAGCACCACGAGCACGAGGCCCACCAGGGCCGGCCACGGAGCGCGGCCTCGACGAATCGGAGCGGCATCAAACATGGAAGCCCCCCGCCTGCGCCTGGCCGGCGAGCCCGCCCAGGACGGCGCGCACGGCGGCCTCGCTCGTCCGGTCCCGGTTGTACTCGACGTGGAGGCGGCCATCGGCCGTCGTATCGACGGTCCGCACACCGGGCGTGTGCCGGAGCCGCTCGGCCGCGGCGCAGGCCTGTGACGGGCCGGTCGCCTGCCAGTGGACGTGGCCGAAGTGGCTGCGGAGGCTGGCGGCGAGGGCGTCCACCAGCCCTCGCGCCTCCACGGTGGACAGCACGTCCGGGTCGAGGTGGAGGCACAGGCGTGTCGGCGCAGCACCGTGGCCGGTCACGACGTGGACGTGGGCTACGCCGTCGTGGGATTCGAGCGTACCGACCAGGCGGGTCAGGCAGGCGTCGTGGGCGTCCTCGACGTCCGGGAGGAGGTCGGAGAGGGGAAGGTCGAGCGTGTTGTTCATGAGCCGGATGGTCTGGAGGCGGAGGGGAGGTCAGCCGAAGTAGACGGCGACGAGGGCGAAGAGGGCGAACCCGCCGACGAGCGCGAGCGAGTCCCAGCGGGAGTCCTCCGTCTGGTGGGCCTGCGTCACCATCTCCTCGATGGCGACGGTGAGGAGAACGCCGGCCGTGAGGGCCAGGAGCGACACCTTGTAGATCTCCGGGAGACCGCGGACCGCCCAGTAGCTCAGCGTCGCGCCAGCGAAGATGGGGATGGCGAGCGAGGCGGCGAGCAGGAGACGCCGCCGCCGGGGGAGCCCCTCGCGGCGGAACGTGGCGATCGTGGCGAACCCCTCGGGCACGTCGGCCGGCACCTGCCCGAGGGCCAGGAGGAGGCCCAGCCCGAGGCTGAGCGTCGAGCCGGTCCCGATCAAGACGCCGTCCGAGAAGAGGTCCACCGACACGCCGAGGTAGATCATCCACGCACTCGCGCTCGAGGCGGCGTCGGCTCCGCCGAACCGGCAGCGGACGTACTCGACAGAGCTATCGAGGCCTACGGCCACGGCACCCCCCGCCACGAGCGTCAGAATCGGGATCCACGGCCGGTCGACGCCGAGCACCTGCTCCATCAGCTCGATCCCGACCACGCCGATGACGATGCCGGCAGCGAGGTGGAGCGCCAGGCGCAGCACGCGGTCGCTCTGGGGGAGCACCTCGGCCAGCAGGCCCCCGCCGAAGTTGGCAGCGGCCGGGAGTGCGGCGAGTAGGAGCACGGTGAGGAACTCATTCATACGGTGGACTCGGCTTCGGGGGCGCGAAGAATGGCGCTCAGAGCGCCATTTCGATGAGGAGGAGGACGAGGAAGCCGAGGAAGAAGGTGGCCGCTGCGAGTGGGGTGTCCGGCGTGTCGTGCGCCTCGACGAGGAGCTCCTCGGTGACGAGGTAGAGCAGCGCCGCCACGCCGAAGGCGAGCACGCCGGCGAGGAGGCCGCCCGTGAGCGCGCCCGCTGCGAGTGTGCCGCCGATAGCCCCGGCGAGGAGGAGCACGGTCAGCCCGGCTGTCGTCCCCAGCACCCGGCCGCGCGAGGCCCCGGCCCCGACGAGGGCGGCGGCGGTCGCGAGGACAAGGAAGAGGACCTCGAGCGAGAGCGCGATCGTGACGATGAGGCCGGCCTCGGCCCCCGCCGCGAACCCGACGCCGACGAGGAGCCCGTCCACCGCGATGTCTACAGCGACCGTCACGACCAGCCCTCGCGTCCCTCCCGCACCGCCCTCGGACGCACCACCCTCGGACGCACCGGCTTCGGGCACGGCGGTCTCGGACGGCTCCCGCTCGGTCAGCCGCTTGACGCCGAGCATGAGCGCGACGCCGAGCCCGAACCCGACGATGGTGGGGAGCGCCGCCGCCTCGTACATCAGCTCGGGCAGGAGCTCGCCCGCCACGGCGGCGAAGACGACCCCGGCTGCGAAGTGCTGAATCACGCTCTGGAGACGCCTCCCGGGCGGGCGGAACGCCGCCACGACCCCGCCGAGCACGGCGGCGACGGCGGGGATGGCGAGGAAGGGGAGAACGTCAACGAGCACGGGGTTGGGGGTCAGGCCTCGGTGCCGAAGTGGCCGGCGAGGTCGGTGGTGAAGGCGTCGTAGACGGCTCGGACGTCGCGGTCGTGGAGCGGTTCGCCCGGAGCCGTAGCCAGCGCGATGCGCTCCTCGAAGTCGGCTTCGTCGTTCACGGCGACCGTGGTACGCCTGCCCTCCATCGTCGCGGAGAGGGTGTAGCGCTTCTCCACGCCGCCGGCAACGTGGAGCGCGAGCGCCGCCGAGCAGCGGCCGGGGCCATCGCTTTGGACCTCGCCGAGGGCGAGGCGGGTGATCCCCGTGCGCTGCGGGAAGGGGAGGCCCTCGTTCAGGACCGGGGCCGCCTCTTGTACGGCCCCGACGAGATCCGTCAGGAGGTCCGAGCAGGAGCTATCGGTAGAGGGAGTGGCGTTCATGGATGCGAGTGTTCAGGTGGCAGACGACGACGCCCCTTCGCGCACCCACGCCCACGCTTCGTCGAGATCGGCCTCGTCGAAGTAGCGGACGTCGCCGGGGGCGAAGAGGTCCGTCAGCCGCGTCATCCAGTCCTGCCACCGCTCCTCGCCGACCATCGCCAGCCGCTCGACGTCGCTGTAGTGCGCGGCGTCGAGCTTGAGGTCTTCCCAGGCGGCGTCGAGGTCGCCCCACCCGTCGAAGTCGTCCATGTGGATGAGGAGGCGGACCTTCCCGTACCGACGGGCCTTCTCGTCGATGACGGGGCGGAAGCGCTCGTAGTCGTCGCCGGTGATGGTGCCGCTCACGCGGACGCCGAGGACGTTGCCTTCGGTCTGGGGGAGGAGTTCGTACATGGGAGTCTGAGCTCTGGGATGGTTACAGGGAAGCTGATCTATTTCGAGAGGACGAGGATCCGCCGCGCCCCGTTCGCGACGACGACGAAGATGAGTGCGCCGGCCACGAGGTCCGGC
Organism: Rhodothermales bacterium; assembly: GCA_039944855.1. Lineage (NCBI taxonomy): Bacteria > Pseudomonadati > Rhodothermota > Rhodothermia > Rhodothermales > Rhodothermales bacterium. Next base: position 35,168 of record JBDUXZ010000008.1, read on the forward strand.
ACGGCCGAGGCCGTGGCCCAGACGACGAGGGCCGAGAGGATCACGAGCCCGTTCACCTTGATGTCGTTCGAGGTGAAGATCCAGGACGCCTCCACGTGCGCCTCGCCGGTCCTCGCGCGCCGGAGGACGAGGAGGGTCGTGATGTTGCCGAGGAGCGTGAGCGACGCCACGACGACCATCGTCGCCACGTCCGGCACCCCCTCGGCGAAGAGGAACCGGCGGACGACCTCGACGAGCCCGAACACGGCGAGGCCGAGCTGGAGGTACCCGCTCCCGCGCGCGAGCCGCTTCTTGCGGAGGGCCGTGCCCCCGACGGCCGCGAGGCTCAGCGTGTAGACGAGGGCGTCGGCGAGGTTGTCGAGTGAGTCGGCGATGAGCCCCATCGAGCCGACGAGGATTCCGGCCGTGAACTCGACGACGAAGAACGTGGCGTTGATGCCGAGCGCGATCCGGAGCGGCCCGCGCTCCTCGGCCGGGGCCGCCTCGGGCTCGCCGGGCGGGGACACGACCCCGGCCTCCTCCTCCGTCAGCGGCTCCGTCGGCCCCGCCTGCCGGGCACCCAGCCCCAGCCCGGAGAGGGCGTCCGTGATGGCCTCGGCGTGGCCGACGTGGGTGACGGTGAGCCGGCGGGCCGACAGGTCGAACGCCAGCCGGCGGACGCTGCCCATGCCCTCCAGCCGCATCCGCACCACCTGCTCCTCGGCGGCGCAGTCCATCTTCGGGACGTGAAACGTGGTCCGGTTCATGGCAGGACGCCGGCCTGGTCCGCGGCACCGTACCGGGCAAAGACGGTGGGTTGGCCGTCCTCGATGAGGAGGACCTCGTAGGGCTGGACCGTGTCCCCCTGCTCCATGCCGGGTGAGCCGATGGGCATTCCCGGCACGGCGAGGCCGCCTGCCTCCGGTGCCCCCGCCAGGAGCCGCTTTACGTCTTCGGCAGGCACGTGCCCCTCGATGGCGTACCCGTCGACGACGGCCGTGTGGCAGGACTGCAATCCGGGGGGGATGCCGTACTGGCGCTTCACCGCGCTCATGTCTCCCACGTCCACCGTCTCCACCGGGAACCCCGCCTCGCGCATGTGCTCGGCCCACGCCGTGCAGCACCCGCACGTGGGCGACTTGTACACGGTAACGACCGGGCGGGCGGCATCCACGTCAGTGGCCGCCGAGGCGGTGGCCGGGAGCGACCCTGCCGGTGCCGTCTGGCGTACCGGCTCGGCATCTGCGGCGCTGGGGGCTGGAGGCGGGGTGGACGGCGCAGCGCCTTCACCAGTGCACGCGGCCAGGGCGAGGGTACTCAGGAGAGCGAGCATGAGGGTACGGATCATCACTGTAGCGTTCATGTTGGTAGCGGGGTAAGCCGGCGTCTGATCGTTCCTGGTTCGGCGTCAGAGGCGGGTGTGGAGGAGGCGGAGGCCGTTGAACGTGACGAGGAGGCTCGCGCCCATGTCGGCGAAGACGGCCATCCAGAGCGTCGCCACGCCGCCGACGGCGAGCACGAAGAACACGACCTTGATCGCGATGGAGAAGGCGATGTTCTGCCACAGCACGCGCGCGGTGCGGCGGCTGAGCCGGAGGAAGGCGGGGAGCTTCCTGAGGTCGTCCTCCATCAGTGCCACGTCGGCCGTCTCGATGGCGGTGTCGGTGCCCGCCGCACCCATGGCGAAGCCGACGTCGGCCTTCGCCAGCGCCGGCGCGTCGTTGATCCCGTCGCCGACCATCCCGACGGCGCCGTAGCGGGCGCGGAGGTCGTCCACGGCGGCGAGCTTGTCCTCGGGCAGAAGTCCACCGCGCGCGTCGTCGATGCCGACGGCGCGGGCGATGGCGTCGGCCGTGGTCTGGTTGTCGCCGGTGAGCATCACGGTCGTGATCCCGAGCGCGTGGAGGTCGCGGAGAGCGTCCACGCTCGTCGGGCGCGGTGCGTCGGCCACGCCGAAGGCCGCGAGCGCTTGGTGCTCCGTCATGAGCACGACGGTCGTCTTCCCCTCCCGCTCCAGACGTTCCAGGGCGTCCTCCACGACCGGCGTGCTCGTGCCCACCTCGCGCGCCAGGCGGTGGTTGCCGAGGAAGTAGAGGGCGGCTCCGACCCGGCCCCGCACGCCGCGCCCGGTGACGGCCTCGAAGCCCTCGACCGGCTCCGGCAGCGCGTCCGGCTCCTGCTCCCGGTACGCTCGGACGATGGCCGCCGCGACCGGGTGCTCGCTCGGCGCGTCGAGCGCGGCGGCCAGGCGAAGGGCTTGCCTCTTCGTGACGCCTGGCGCGAGCGGGACGACGTCGGTCACGCGGGGGCGGCCCTCCGTGATCGTCCCCGTCTTGTCGAGGGCGACGACGCGGAGGCGGTGTCCACTTTCGAGGTAGGCCCCGCCCTTGACGAGCATCCCGCGCCGGGCCGCGGCGGCGAGCCCGCTCACGACCGTCACCGGCGTCGAGATCACGAGGGCGCAGGGGCAGGCGATGACGAGGAGGACGAGGGCGCGGTAGAGCCAGTCGAAGAACGGAGCGCCGAAGGCGAGCGGCGGCACGGCGGCCACGAGCACGGCGAGGAGGACCACGGCCGGCGTGTAGTACCGGGCGAACCGGTCCACGAACCGCTGCGTCTCGCCGCGCTCGGCCTGGGCCTGCTGCACGGCCCGGACGATCCGGGCGAGCGTCGTGTCGCGCTTGCGGTGGGTCGCCTCCACCTCCAGCACGCCGCGCTCGTTGATGGTCCCGGCGAACACCTCGTCGCCCGGCGCTTTCTCGACGGGCATCGACTCGCCCGTGATGGGGGCCTGGTTCACGGTCGAGCCGCCGACAACGACGGTGCCGTCGAGGGCGATGCGCTCGCCGGGGCGGACGCGGAAGACCTGCCCCACACGGACGGCGGCAGCCCGCACCTCCTCCCAGCCCCCTACCTCCGTCTGCACGAGGGCGGTGTCGGGGGCTAGCTCCATGAGGCTGCGGATGGCGCCGCGCGAGCGATCGAGCGCGTACGCTTCGATCTTCTCCGCGATGGCGAAGAGGACCGCCACCATCGCCGCCTCGGGCCACTCTCCGATGAGGACGGCCCCGGCGACGGCGATCGTCATAAGGAAGTTGATCCCGAGCGAGAAGGCGCGGACGGCCCGCCACCCCTTCACCAGCATCTCACGCCCGCCGAGTGCGATAGCCGTCAGTGCCAGGGCTGCCACGACCAAGCTGCCCTCCTCCCCCGTCGCGAGGGCTACGACCTCGGCGGCGAGGGCGAGCGCGCCGGCTGCGCCGAGCTGGACCCACTCGGCACGGGAGACGACCGGGCGGCGCTCCCATGCCTTCTGCGGCACCGCTTCGTCTTCACCGGCCGAGACGGGCTCGGCGTCCATCCCCACGCTCGCCAGCGCAGCGAGGAGCGGGGCCGGGTCGCCGAGCCCGTGCGTGACGGTGAGCTCACGGCGGACGAGGTCGAAGTCGAGGCGCTCGACGCCGCCCACCCCCTTGAGGCGGCTGCGGATGAGCTGCTCCTCGGTGGGGCAGTCCATCTTCTCGACGCGGAAGGTGGTCTGGTTCATGGTGCCGGAGGTCCGTTCGGAGTCCGCTCTCCGCGGCGGGGGGCCGAGCGGAAGGAGCCGAGCACGAGGAGGCCCACACCGACGACGATGGCGACGTCGGCGAGGTTGAACGTCGGCCAGCGGTGCGCGCCGAGGCCGAGGTCGAGGAAGTCGGTCACGCGGCCATCGGCGAGGCGGTCGAGGAAGTTGGCGGCCCCGCCGCCGAGGACGAGCCCGAGCGCGGGCGGCGTCCACCGGGGCGTGGCCGGGTCCCGGAGCGCGATGACCGCCCAGACGGCCAGGGCGAGCACGACGAAACCCGTGAGGAGGAGGATGCCCAAGCCCTCGGTGGCGAAGAGCCCGAAGGCGATGCCCTCGTTGTAGCCCAGCGTGAGGCGGACCCACTCGCCGACGACCTCGACCGGCCGGTGGCGCTGGAGCGCGGCCGTAGCGAGCGCCTTCGTGGCGAGGTCCGCCGCAACGGCCGCGAACGCAGTCAGCCCGAACTCGGCCGCTCCGAGTGTGGCCGGGAGGGACGCGCGGGCGCGCGGGTCGCGGTGCCTGGGCTCGCCCGGCGACCCGACCGGGGTCCCCACCGAGGCGAAACGCTGCCCGGCCGGGCGTTTCACCGGTGTTCCGTTCACTTCCGTATGGCGAGAGGTCGTCTGTTCCATGACACGTTCAGGATGGCTAGAGCGCCCAGAAGTAAACGACGGCCGCCCAGACCGGCACCACGGCCGCGAGCGCGGCGACCTGCCACCGTCGGAACCCCTTCTCCGCCCCGCCCCACCAGATGAACGCGGCGTAGAGCGCCGGCACGACGCCCACGAAGGCGAGGTTCACGGCGAAGAGCCGGAGGTCCTCCACGGGGAGCCCGACGAGGGCGAGCGGGACGAGGGCCACCGTCATCGTCACGGCGTGGTCGCCGATCACGCTCGACGTCGCCGCCGTGACCTGCCCGCTCCGGGCGATGCTCCACGCCCCGAACAGCTCCGGGAGCGCCGTGGCGAGGGCGGTGATGAACAGGCCCGTCACGATCTCCGAGAGCCCGAGCCCGGAGGCCACGTTCTCGCTGGCGCGGACGACGAAGTAGGCCCCCACGCCCATCGCCGCCACGCCGGCCACGGCGAGCGCGATCTCCTTCTTCGACCACGACACGTCCTCGCCCTCGCCCCGCCCCCGCTTGACCGCCTGCGTGAGGTAGAGGGCGTAGCCCGCGAGCAGGATGACAGCGTCGACGGGCTGGAGTCCGCGCCACGGCGCCGGGAGCGTGAGCACGGCCACGAGCGCGAGGAGCCCGAAGTAGGGCAGGGTGAGCACGGTGACGGTCTCCTTCGAGACGCGGAGGACGTGGCGCTCGACGTGGCGCCGGTGCTCCTCGGGGGCCTCGCCGTCCTCGGAGGCAGACTCGCTCTCGGAGCCCGAGCCGTCGGAGCCCGAGCCGTCGGACTCCGAACCGTTGGATTCCGAGTCTTCCCCCTCCTCCTCGCCGCTCCCGAGCCTGCGCTTCCGCGTGGCGAGGTACACGACGACGACGGTGAGGGGGACGGCGAAGACGTTGGACCCGAGCGACATCCCGAGCCCGATGTCGGTGACGTCGCGGAGGGCGCTCGTGGTGTTGATGCCGACCTCGGAGCCGGCCGTGAAGAGGGCGACGAGGGCGCCGCCGGCGGCACCCGTGATGCCCCACTGGCGGGTCAGCTTGCCGAGCGGCTTCGCGAGGCGCTCGGCGCCCCAGTGGGTGACGGCGGCGGAGGCCAGGAGGACGGCCGCCCAGATCCAGGTGCTCATTGGGATCGTAGTCTCTCAGGTGCGGGGGGGGGGCGGCGTCATGCCTCCGTCGGGGCTCGTCCGACGCAGAGGTAGACCGCACCGAGGAGGTCCTCCTCGTAGCGGGCGGCTTCGGTGTGGGCCTGGACGGAGCGCCACGGCTGGACGTCCTCGTAGGCCCGCGTGACGCCGAAGGGGCGGTTGACGAGTTCGCCGAGGCGGACGGCCCACTCCGGCCAGCGCTCGGGGCGGCGGAGCCCACCGACGGCGATCCGGCGGCCGGGCGCGAGCTCGGCAACGGCACGCGCGACGACGGCGTCGTGCTCGGGGACCATCTCCAACCCAAACGTCGAGACGACGCCGTGGACGGGCTCGGGGAACTCGAACGCACGGACGTCGGCCTCGACCAGCTCGACGTTCTCCCACCCGTTCGCCTCCGCACGCCGACGGGCACGTGCGAGCATCCCCGGCGAGAGGTCCACGGCGACGACGCGGCCCCCTCCCCCGACGGCGCGGGCGAGGTGCGGGAGGTTGACGCCGGTCCCGCAGGCGAGGTCTACGGCCGTGTCGCCCGGCCGGAGGTCTAGGGCCTCGACCGCGCGCCGGTGGAAGCGGCCGGAGCCCGCGAGGTCGTAGGCCCAGGCGACGGCGTCGTAAACGGGCGCGAGCCGGTCGTACAGATCGCGGACGGCCTCAGGACCGAGGATGCCGACCCTAGAGCGCTCGGGCAGGTCACCCCGCCCCGAGCGGTGCCGGAGGAGGGCGGCGGCCAGCAGGCCTGCGCCGGTGAGGAGAAGGGTGCGTGTGCGCATGGGGTCAGCGTTCGTATTCAGACCGCCGCTTCGCCGCGCTCGCCGGTGGAGATGCGGACGGCGTCCTCGACGGGCGCGACGTAGATCTTCCCGTCGCCGCGGAGGCCCGTGTGCGCCTCGCGCCGGATCGTCTCGACGACCTCCTCCACGATCTCGTCGCGGCACACGGCTTCGAGGCGGACGTGGGGGACGTAGTCCACGAGGTCTTCGGTGATGGTGTGGGGGGCGTTCTTCGCACGTCCTCGGCCGAAGCCACGGACGTCGGCGGCGCTCATCCCCGTCAGCCCCTCGACGCGGTGGAGGGCGCGCGTGACGCCGGAGAGCTTGTGCGGCTTGATGAAGGCGGTGATCAGTTTCATAGCGTTTGAGGCTGGGTGCCCTGGTGGGCGGGGAACCGGCGTGGTGGCGCTCCGCAGGGCCGGCGCTGCCGGGCGCCGGCCCTGGTGGAAGCGGTGCTCCGAGGAGCGGCCGGCCCCCGCCCGTGTGGGCACGGGGTCAGACGGTCGAGTTCGAGGGGACGGTGGAGGGTTCGTAGCCTGCGGGCACCGCCTCGGCCGGCTCGGCCCGCAGCGCTGGCTCGCTGAACCACGTGTAGAGGGCGGGGAGGACGAGGAGCGTCAGGACGGTGCTCGTGAAGAGGCCGCCGACCACGACGGTCGCCAGCGGGCGCTGCACCTCGCTCCCCGTCCCCGCCGAGAACAGCAGCGGGAGGAGGCCGAGCGCCGTCGTCGCCGCCGTCATCAGCACGGGGCGGAGGCGGAGGAGCGCGCCTTCCACGCTCGCCCGGTCCATCGCCGTCCCGTCGCGGATGAGCTGGTTGAGGTAGGTGACCAGCACCATCCCGTTCTGGAGCGAGATCCCGAAGAGCGCGATGAACCCGACGGACGCCGGGACCGAGAGGTTCTGCCCCGTCAGCCACAGCCCGACGATCCCCCCGACGAGGGCGAGCGGGATGTTGAGCACGATGAGGGTCGCGTTCTTGAGCGAGTTGAAGCTGGAGTAGAGCAGGAGGAACACGAGGAGGAGCGTGATCGGGACGACGACCATGAGCCGTTTGTTCGCCTCCTGCTGGAGCCGGAACTGCCCGCCCCACGTCGTGAGGTAGCCCGGCGGGAGGTCTACGCCGGCGCGGATCGCCTCCTGCGCCTCGGCGACGAACGAGCCGATGTCGCGGCCCTCGACGTTGAGCTGGACCGTGATGAAGCGCTGGTTGTCCTGCCGGGTGATCTGCCGCGGCCCGACGACCTCGCCCACCTCGGCGAGCGCGCCGAGCGGGACGGTGCCGCCGCCGGGCAGCGGGATCAAGAGGTCGCCGATCGCCTCGGGCGTCGAGCGGGCGTCCTCCTCAAAGCGGACGTAGATCGGGAAGCGGCGGATGCCCTCGAAGATCTGCCCCGCCTCGGCCCCGCCCACCGCCGTCGCGACCGTCCGCTGCACGTCGGCGACGTTGACGCCGTAGCGGGCGATGGCCTGCCGGTCCACGGTGATCTCGAGCTGCGGCGTCCCGGTGATCTGGTCGGCCTGCACGTCGGCCGCACCGGGGACCGTGTTCAGCACGGCGGCGATCTCGTCGGCCTTCGCCTTCAAGACGTCGAGGTCGTCGCCGAAGAGCTTGACGGCGAGCTCGGCCCTGACCCCTTCGAGCAGCTCATCTACGGTCATCTGGATCGGCTGCGTGAAGTTGGTCAAGACGCCCGGCACCTCGCCCAGCTCGTCGCGGATCGCCGTCAGCAGCGCCTCCTGGCTGTCGAAGCGCCACTCGTCCTCCGGCACGAGCACGAGGTACATCTCGGCCGAGTTGATGGGGTCGGCGTGCGCGCCCACCTCGCCCCGCCCGATCCGGCTCACCACGTTCGTGATCTCGGGGATCGCCATCAGCCGCCGCTCGACGCGGGCCGTCGTCGCCTGGCTCTCGGTGATCGAGATCGACGGGGCCATCGTGAGGCGCATCACGATCGTGCCCTCCTGGAGCGTCGGCGTGAACTCGCTCCCGAGAAAGGGGAAGACGGCGGCACCGATGACGAGGAGGCCCACGGCGAGCCCGATCGCCCACGTCCGCTGCCGCACGAAGAACGCCACGACGGGGCGGTACCACGCGGTCATCCGGTCGAGCGCCCGTTCCGCGAGCGGCTTCTTCCCCGGTGCGCCGTCACCGCTGATCTCTTCCGGACGCCGCATCAGCAGGTCCGAGAAGACCGGGGCGAGGACGAGCGCGTAGACGAGCGAGCCGAGCATCGCGAGGGCCACGGTGTAGGCGAGCGGCCGGAACGTCATGCCCTCGACGCCCTGGAGCGTGAAGAGCGGGAGGAACACGACGACGATGATGAGGACGGCGAAGGCGACCGGCCGCGCCACCTCGGCGCACGCCCGCGCCACGACGTGGACGCGGGGTTCATCCGGCGGCGCTTCGCGCAGCATCCGGTCCACGTTCTCGACCATCACAATCGCCCCGTCCACCATCATCCCGATGGCGATGGCGAGGCCGCCGAGCGACATGAGGTTGGCCGAGATGTCGAAGAGCCCCATGAAGACGGCCGCGAAGAGGACCGAGAACGGGATGGCGAGCGCGACCACCACGCTCGGCCGCCACGAGCCGAGGAAGGCGATCAGCACGACGACCACGAGCAGGATGCCCTGCCAGAGCGCGTTCGTCACCGTCGCCACGGCGGCTTCCACGAGCGTCTTCTGCTCGTAGTACGGCACGATCTCGACGCCCTCCGGCAGCGCCTCGTTGATCTCGGCGAGCTTCGTCTCCACATTCCCGATGACCGTCGAGGAGTTCGCCCCGTAGAGCTTGACGACCATCCCGGAGACCACCTCCTCGATGCCGGCGCGCGTCTGGAGCCCGCGCCGGATGGCGCCCCCGATCTCGACGTTCGCCACGTCCTTCACGAAGACCGGCGTCCCGTCGCGCGTCGTGACGACGACGTTCTCGAGGTCGGTGATGCCGGTGGCGAGGCCGACCGAGCGGACGACGAACTGCTCGGCGTTCTGCTCGATGTACTGCGCCCCGACGTTGAGGTTGTTCTCCTCCAGCGCCTCCGTCACTTCAGCGAGCGTGACGTCGTAGCGGAGCAGCGCCTCGGGCTCGATGACGACCTGGAACTGCCGCTCGTACCCGCCGATGCCGAGGACCTCGGTGACGCCGGGGACGGTCTGGAGGCTCGTCTTCACGATCCAGTCCTGCATCGTGCGGAGCTCTTCGAGGCTGTACGCGCCCGTCGTGTCGTCGAGGTAGTAGAAGAGGACGAGGCCCATGCCCGTCGAGATCGGCCCCATCGCGGGCTCGCCGAAGCCGGGCGGAATCGACTCGCGCGCCTCCTGGAGCCGCTCGCCGACGAGCTGGCGGGCGAAGTAGATGTCGGTGCCCTCCTCGAAGTAGACGCTGACGACGGAGAGGCCGAAGTTGGAGACGGAGCGGACCTGCTCGACGGCCGGGAGCCCGTTCATCGCCGTCTCGACGGGATAGGTCACGTAGCGCTCGACCTCCTCCGGTGCGAGTCCCTCAGTGACGGTGAAGACCTGGACGAGCGAGGGCGAGACGTCGGGGAAGGCGTCGATGGGGAGGCGCTGGTAGGTCCACCACCCGGCGGCCACGACGAGCACGCCGAGGGCGAGGACGAGGAGCCGGCTCTTCAGCGCGAACGGGATGATTTTTTCCATGAGGCGGGGGGTTCAGTCGTGCTTCGATGTGCGAGGAGGGCGGTAGGCAGGCGCGATCAGTGACCGTGGCCGCCTTCCATCTCGCTCTTGCCGAGCTCGGCCTTGAGCGCGAAGGCTCCGGTGGCGACGTAGCGCTCGCCGGCCGAGAGCCCGCTCGTGATCGATACCTCGTCGGCCGTCCGGTCGCCGACCTCGACGGGGCGGGCCTCGAACCCCTCGTCCGTCTGGACGAAGACGGAGGGCGTGCCCTCGACGTCGATCACGGCCGTCTCGGGCACGACGACGGCGACCTCGGCCTCGTCCACGGCGATGAGGCCGGTGACGAACTGGCCCGGGCGGAGCAGCCCGTCGGGGTTTTGGGCCACGACGCGGGCAATCGCCGTCCGCGTCTCCTCGCCCACGATGGGGCGGACGTAGGAGATCGTCCCGCGCGTGCGGGGCTGGTTCGGGCCGAGGTCGATCACGACGGTCTGCCCCTCGCGGACGACGCCGAGGTCGCGCTGGTAGACGGAGAGGTCCACCCACACCGTCGAGAGGTCGGCCATCTCGAAGGCGTCGGTGGCCGCCTCGACGGCCTCGCCGGGGACGACGTTCTTCTCGAGGACGCGGCCTGAGAGGGGAGCCGTGAGGGGGTAGGTGACGAGGCTCCGCTCGCCCCGCTGCGGGAGCGACTCGATGTAGGCGTCCGAGAACCCGAGCGCGATGAGCTTCTGGTGCGCCGTTCGCGTGCGGATGCGGGCCTCGGCCTGCTCCTGCCGCGCCTCCAGGTAGTCGGCCTGCGAGGTGATCTCCTGCTCGTAGAGCCGCTCCTCGCGCTCGAACGAGGTCCGGGCCAGCTCCTCCCGTTCCACGGCGGCGAGGTACTCGGCCGAGAGGTCGGCCAGCTCGCGGCTCTCGATGACGGCCATCGTCTGGCCCTGCCGGACGTAGGAGCCCACGCTCACGCTCACGCTCCGGACGATGCCGGGGAGGCGGGGCGTGACCTGGGCGTAGCGGTCCTCGTTGGCGCGGACCTCGCCCGGCAGCTCCTTCTCGACGGCCATCGTGCCCGGCCCGGCCGTCCGCACGTCGATCCCGAACTCCTCGACCTCGGCTGCGGTGAGGACGACGAGCTCTTCCTCGGCGTGCTCGCCCTCTTCCTCGGCGTGCTCTCCTTCCTCCTCACCGGCATGGTCCTCGTCGGCGTGGTCACCGGTCTCGATGGTGGCCTCGTCCCCGAGCGGCTCGCCGCTCCGTGCGACGAAGAACCAGACGAGGACGACGACGGCGAGGAGGCCGATGCCGAGCGCGAGCAGGCGGGCGCGGCGGTTCTCGGCCAAGTAGGCCCGCAGGCGGACGCGGGAGCCGAGCGCGGTCGGCTGCGATTCCGGGTTGGGAGGCCGCGGGATGGAACGGTCGGGCCGCGAGGGCGGCGTCACCGGCGGGGTGGGGTTCGTGTGCTCGTTCATGGCGCTACTCGTTGTCGGGGTTGGGGAGGACACCGCTCGCGGCGGCGTCGAGGGGGGTGGCGACGAGCCGCTCCACGGCGGCGCGGGACTGGGCGGCGTCGGCGAGGGCGTCGGCGAGGGCGTTCTGCGTCTCGACGAGCGCGCGCTGCGCGTCGAGCACGGCGAGGAGGTCGTACTCGCCTTCCCGATAGCCCGTCTCTATGCCTTCGAAGGCAGCACGGGCGTTGGGGAGGGCGTCGTCACGGAGCGTTCGGGCCGCTTCGGCGGCGGCGGCGTAGGTGCCGTAGGCCTCGGCGAGGTCGCGCTCTACGCGGAGCAGCGCGGCCTCGGCCTCGGCCGCCGTCCCGCTCACCCGCGCGCGCGCGGCCTGGATCGCGCCCCGGTTCGTGTCGAAGAAGGGGATCGGGATCGAGACGCCCGCGGTGACAGCGGCCTCGCCCACCTCGTTGAAGTAGGTCCCGCCCGCCCGGAGCGTCGGGTCGGGGATGCGGCGGGCGCGCTCCAGGGCCACCTGCGCCTCGGCCTGCGCGAGCGCCGTCCGGTACCGGGCCACGTCGGGGTTGAGGGCTATGAAGGGGAGGAGTCGCTCGAAAGGCGGGACGTCGGTGAGGCGGTCGAGATCGCCCGCCACGTCGAGGCCGACCACTGACACCCCGAGGAGCGGGGCGAGGCGAGCGCGGGCGGCGTCGAGGGTGCGGCGAGCACGCCCCAAAGCAGCCTCGGACGTAGCGGCGGCCACCGCCGAGCGACGGGCCTCCAGCGGCGAGATGGCCCCCGCCTCGGCGCGGCGGGTCACAGCGTCGGCGAAGCGGGCCGCGATGTCGCGCTGCTCCACCGCGAGGGCGAGCCGGGTCTCGGCCGCGAGCACGGACGCGAAGGCCTGGTGGACCCGCGTGACGAGGTCGAGGCGAGCGGCTTCGAAGCTCCACGCCCCGAGCTCCGCCCCGCGTGCGGCGACGGCGGCACGGGCGCGGCGGTCCCCGCCGAGCTCGATCGTCTGGGAGACCCCGGCCCCGACCTCGGCCGCGGCGGTGCCCGCGCGGTCGCCACTCCCACCGAACTCCTCTATGCCGGCCTCTAGCCCGGGGTTGGGCGGGCGAGCGGCCTGGTACGCCTCGCCCTCTCGGGCGCGCACCTCGAAGGCCGCCGCGCGGAGGTCGGGGTTCTGCGCCAGCGCGAGGGCGACCGCCTCGTCCAGCGCGAGCGGCTCATTGAGCGCCTCGTGGTCGGCTGCGTCGACCTCGCCGGGTGGGTCGGCCTCCGATTCGGCACCCGTTGGGGGTGCATAAACGGGGGAAGGGAGGACCGGGCCGAGCGGGCGCGGTTCGGGATAGGTGAGGTCGTAGGGGGCGGCGCAGCCGGTGGCGAAGGCCACGAATGCGGCGGTGGCCCCGAGCCACGCCAGTCGGCGCAGCGCGAGCGGGGGGAATACCATGTGCCTGGATCTCCTGATCGTGGACGATGGCCGTACCGGACGGGCACGGCGGTCGGGGTCGGCTGCGGCTACGAGGACCGGGATCGGTCGTCGAGCAGCCGGGATCAGGAGCGGCTCAGATCAGCAGCACCACGCTGCGAAGGGGAGCCGGGTCGGATGGCAGGCTTGCCTCTCCTGCCTTAGACGTAGACGCTACCGAAGGCTGGACCGGGAGGCGGTCGAGCGGCGGGAGGAGAGCGGCGACGGACAGGAGCGTCTGTGCCGAAGGGCCAGTCTCCGTCTTGAACGAGGCGCAGTCCGCGTCGCCACCGCTCGGGAGCGGGACGTCGGTGCACGCGGTGCAGTGCGTGTCGTCGAAAGGGGCAGACTCGTCATCCCCGTCGGTGCAAGCCGAACCGATAGCGCGCTCGACGGCTACCGCGCCGTCGGCCTCGATGCAGAACACGGCCCCGGCGGCGTGGGCACCCAGCGGCGCGAACAGCATCAGCGTGCTCAGCAGCCAGACGGCCGGAGCGGATTGCGCTTTGATGTGGTGGAGGCCGAGCATCAAGTGGAGACGGGGTTGCCACGTGTGAGCGTGCATTCATATGAAAGATAGACCGCCCGGTTCCCACCGGCAACCTCTTCACTGTTTACTCTCACGCACGTTCTGTCCACGCTCTCCGGCGCGCTGCAAGGTCGCTGCTCCTACTGCATGCCTGGTCACCTGACCTCCCGTCCGTGGTCGAGCGCGGCCGAGAGGATGTCGTGGACGTGGTCGTCGGTGAGGCGGTAGTATACGTAGCGCCCCGCTCGTCTCGTAGCGACAAGGCGGGCCTCGCGGAGGACGCGGAGCTGATGGCTCACGGCCGACTGCGTCACGTCGAGGGCGTCGGTGAGGGCGTGGACGTTCACCTCGCCCGCCCGTAGCAGGCAGAGGATGCGGAGCCGCGTCGGATCGGCTACGCCCTTGAGCAGACGCACCGATTCCTCGACCACGTCGGTCGGTGGAAGCTGCTCGTCGGAAGCTGCGGAGGGATCGGACACCATCGAAAAAGGAGCGGGGTTACCCCCATAGTACGGTACGGAAGCCTCGGCGTTGCCGACTGGCCCCGCGTTCTGCTCTCGGCCGGCGAACTCCTTCACCGCGCCTCCGGGCGGGCTGAGGCGACCGCAGCCCACGACCACCCGCCGTCTTCTACCAGGCCCCGGAGCAGCCGACGGCGGCGCGCCTCCCGCTCCACCGCCCGCTAGAAGTCGCCTGCTGCCTCCGTAGGCGCCCCGACCGAGGCCACGGCCGCGAGGTCCGACGTCGGAGGTACTCTGTCCGAGGGTTCGGTTAACGCATCGCCGAGGGTGGTGAGGAAGCTGCCTACCGTGCGGCGGGTCGGCTCCACAATCGCCGGGGCGGGGCGTGCGTCCGGTGCCACGCCCTCGGTCAGGATCAGGAGTGCGTCGTCGAGGACGGCCACGGCCGGTCCCAGCGCCGTCCGCCGCTCGGTGCTGTGGAAGTAGTGAAGGATGGGATAGGCAGCGTGCCGCTGGTCGTGGTGTTCGAGCGCCGAGCCGAGCGACGGGAGGTGCTGGTCGAGGCCCGCGAAGCCGCTTCCATCCCAGGCCCGGCGCACGACGTCCGACGGCGTCTCACCGAGGCTGTGGATGGACCCCGCGAGCTGCCGCTTCGCCGCGACGGCGGAGACGACCGACAGCACGTAGGTGATGGCGAGCGTGACGGTCCCGACGACCCGCTCCGGACCCCGCGCCGTATCACGCGATCCACCCGTAGTAGAGCAGGAGGAGCCCGCCGAAGCCGATCCGGTACCACGCGAACGGCACGAACGTGTGGTCGGAGACAAACCGGAGGAAGAGCCGGATCACGAGGGCCGCCGCCACGAACGACACCCCGAAGCCGACGGCGAACACAGGCACGTCGGCTGTGGAGAGGAGGTCGCGCCCCTGCCAGAGGTCGAAGAGCGTGGCCGCGACCATGACGGGGATGGCGAGGAAGAACGAGAACTCGGTGGCGGCGCGGCGGGAGCAGCCGAGCGCGTAGGCCCCCATGATGGTCGCCCCCGCGCGTGAGGTGCCGGGCACGAGCGCGAGCACCTGCGCCAGCCCGATCCCCAGCGCCGTCCGCATGGGGATCACGTCCACGTCGGCGATCGGCGTCGGCGGCCCCCACCGCTCGATGAGGAGGATCACCACGCCGCCCACGACGAGGGCCACGGCCACCGTGAAGGGGTTGAAGAGGTACGCCTTGATCCACTCGTACGTGAGGAGCCCCACGACGGCGGCGGGGAAGAACGCCACGGCGAGGTTGAGCGCGAGCCGGCGGCTGGTCGGGCTCGACGGGAGCGTCCGCACGACGCGGCCGATCTTCTCGCGGTAGAGCCAGACGACGGCGAGGATGGCGCCGAGCTGGATCACGACGTCGAACACCTTGGCCGTCTCGCCGGTGAAGCCGAGCCAGTCGCCGACGACGATGAGGTGGCCCGTCGAGGAGACGGGGAGGAACTCGGTGGCGCCCTCGACGACGCCGAGCACGAAGGCCTTGAGGAGTTGGAGCAGGTCCATGCGAGGGGGTGCGGTGAAGGAGCAGGAGGGGCGTAGTGAAGGGGGAGGGCCGCCGCATTGCGGCCGAATGATAAGGACAGGCAGGACGGGTAGAAGGTGCCGGGGCGGCTGGCCAGCTGTTCACGTCCCTGCCCTCGTGATCTGCGGGCTGCGGGTCCGGCCGGACCTGAAGGGGCGGGTGGCCTCGTGCGGTAGCGGTCGGTCCCGGTTCGATGGAGTACCATAAACGGCCCCCTGGCACGCCCACGGGGACTCTGTCTCAATCGCCTCATCCGGGTCATCTGCGCCGGCATGGTCGTACCAGAACCCGTCCCGCTATCTACGTCCCGGTAACCCCGGCCACCTCGGCTTCCGGGAAACCCGCCGGACCCCATCCCGCTGGGGCGCGCAGCCAGCTAAGGGCCAAGGACAAGGAGCAACATTCGTGTTCGGCGTGGCATCGCTCGTTTTCCCTGTGCACGAGACCGCCCAGGGCCGAGCGACGGCGCATACCACGGATCACCGTCGAGACGATCTACCCTGTGTTATCCACGAATACGAACCCCATCACGTCCCGAATAGCAGCCCCATCATCGAATACGGACCCCATCACCCTATATGTATGGGGTCCGCCGCTGCGCTGAATACGGACCCCATCACCTTCTAACTATAGAGTCCCAACCCCCGCTCCGGCCGGCGAATACGAGCCCCACCATCCTGTAATACCCACCCTCTAATCCCCCTGTAACAGGTTCGCCTTCCTTGTGGATAAGACGACACCCGGCTCTCGCCGGGCGGCTCGATCCCGGATGAGAACACGGGGTTTGCAATAGCGGATATACCGGCCGCTCCGCTTCCCCTCCCGCTGTGCCGGCTGCGCCCTCCGCCGACCCCACCGGCCGGCCGCTCCGCGGCCTGCGCTCCCCTCCTCGCCTCGCCATCCCCCACCGGCGAAGAGCCTCGACGACGGGGCGCTGCGAATCTCCCGCTCCCTCCTCCCCACCGTCCCACTCCGACCGACCGCTGGGCGACCGGCGACAGACCGGAGCGCCTATACCCTGATCGCCCCCCCGCCGGACCGAACCGGGGACAGGGGCACGGGGCGCGGCGACGGCACGCTGCGCAGAGCCAGCTCCACCGCCCGCGCGAAGAGCGACCCCAACCTCCTCCCCACCGCGCCCTTCGCCGAGTCATTCCCCAGCCCCGAGGCGCTCCCGATCACCAGGCCCGGAGCATGGACCGGGAGCCCGCGCGAGACGCGCCCCTCCCCTTTCGGTCGCCCCGCCCCAAACGGGCTGCCATGCTGGCAGCCGCCTCGACGCAGACCGAATCGCCGATTCCGTCTCAGCCGACGCGATCCCCACTCATCGCCCGATACGGCCCGCAATCCCGCCCTCATAACAAAGGTTATGCGGACACCGCAGAAAAAAAAGCCCCCGGACCGACCGAGGAATCGCCTTATAAGGGGCACGCGCGAATCGGCGTAAACACGTTCCAATCCAAACTTTTGAGGCCCCGCCTTCACCCTCCCGCACCCCCCTCCCATCGGGCACCCGACGGCGTCGACGCCGAGACGGCTTGACAATGTCCCAGGCCGTTCCCCTTCTTTCCACCGTGTCAAACAGATCGGTTGCTTGACACCCCTCGCGCCCCGTCCGGCCACTCCCCTCCTGCCGTGGAGCCTACCCGGTACCCCAGCGATCCACCCCGCTCCGATGCCCCTCGGCCGGTCCCGATGACCTACGTGGAGGCCGTCGAGCTCTTCATCGCACGGACCGGCCACACCCGCACCGGCAGCGCCCACACCGCGAGCGCCTACCGCACGGACCTCCGCCACTTCGGCACCGCCCTCCACAACGCCCGCCTCCGCTTCGACGCCGTCTCCCGCCGTGAGGCCGAGCGCTACCTCGCCCGCCTCAGCGCCGAGGTCGCCCCCCGCTCCGTCCGCCGCCGCGTCTCGTGCGTCCGCTCGTTCTACCGCTTCCTCCGCGGCATCGAGGCCGTCTCCGCCAACCCCTTCGACGCCCTCGACCTCCCCGCCTTCGACCGCAAGAGCGAGACGCACAAGGTCCTCGACGACGACGAGTTGGCCGACGTCGTCGAGCTCCTCGGCCGCGACGTCCAGCACGCCGACCGCCGCCTCGCCGACGCCCCCAGGGGCCGGCGTATGCGCGCCTTCGCTACGCTCTTCTCGGCCGCCCGCCGCCGCGCCGCCTTCAACCTCATGGCCTTCGGCGGCCTTCGCCGCGGCGAGGTCATAGGGCTCGACCGCGACGCCATCGTCTCTCGCCCCGACGGCTTCGCCCTCTCGTTCGTCGGCAAGGGCGGCAAGTCCCGCACCGTCCCCCTCGTCGGGTTCGTCTACCCGGCCATGTTCGACTGGCTCACCGTCCGCCGCCACGTCCCGGCCTCCTCCAGCGCCGTGTTCGTCACGATGACGGGACGGCCCCTCGATCCCAAGCAGCTCGAACGCGACTGCGCCCGCATCGGCGAGCGCGCCTGCACCCGCCACCGCCTCACCCCGCACGTCCTCCGCCGCACCTTCGCCACCCGATCCCTCCGCGCCTCCGGCGACATCCGCGCCGTCCAGGTCCTCCTCGGCCACGCCTCCATCCAGACCACCGAGGTCTACACCCACGTCGACGAGGAGGGCCTCCGCGAGCTCGTGGAGGCCACCGCTCTCGCCTCCACCACCGGACGCGCGGCCGGCGCGCGCGAGCACGCACGCGGCCCCCTCCTCCGCTCCGTCATCACCTCCGTCTAGCTCCCATGCGACCCGCTGCCCCCTCCCTCCTCGCGCTCCTCCTCGCCGCACTCCTCCCCCTCGCAGGGTGCACCCCGCCCGTCGGGGCGACCGACCTCGACGTCGTCTCGGGCTTCCGCGTCTCCCCCACCTTCAACGCCTTCACCCAGCCGTGCGAGATCCGCTACACCCTCGACGAGCCGGCCTACGTCCAGATCCGCATCACGCGCACCGAGCCCGATGGCTCGACCGCCCTCGTCCGCACGATCACGGCCGAGCAGCGCGAGACCGCCGGCCCTCGCACCGCTGCCTGGCGCGGCGTCGGACCCAACGGCCTCTTCGCTCCCCAGGGCGAATACACCGTCGAGCTCTACGCCCGCCTCGACGGCTCCGACCGCACGACCACGTGGACCCTCACCACCATCATGTACCGAGCCTGAACGCAACCCCGGTCCAACCCGAGAGAGCGGAGGTCGCGGGAACAGCGGCTCACCCCATCCCTCCCCGCTTCCCCCCTCGTCCTCCGCTCCTCACCCTTTCGCCTACGCACCCATGCCCCGCCCGCCCCTCACCGTCCTCCTAGGTCCCAACAGCTACCTCGTCCACGACCCCGGCGTCGCCGAGCTCTTCGGGACCGACACCCTCCCCCTCCCCTTCACCCCGGACGCTGACCCCGACACCGTCCTCGCCCACCTCCGCCGCATCAACCCCCACCGACTCGTCCTCCTCGGCGACCCCGTCCTTCCCTCCTCTCCGCGCCCCTCCCCTCCACACCCCCATCCGCCCATACCCTCCCACCCGTGAGACTCGGCACCCACCTCGCCGGAGGCGTCCTCGCCTACACCGTCAGCGCCACGTTCTTCCAGCTCCCGTGGACCGCCACGGGCCTCGTCGCCGCGGCCACCGCCGCCGTCCTCCCCGACATCGACACCCGGGGCTCCACCGTCGGCCGCGTGTGCACCCCCGTCGCCCGGCGCATCGAGCGCCGGTGGGGCCACCGCACCATCACCCACTGTTACGCCGCGCAGGGCACGGTCGCCGCCCTCGCCCTCCCGTTCCTCTGGCTCGGCCTCCCCCACCTCTACGCCGCCGCCGTCGCCGGCTACGTCTCCCACTGCTTCCTCGACACGTGGACCGTCCAGGGCGTCCGCGTCTTCTGGCCGTGGTCCGACCGCCGGGGCGTATTCCCCTACTACAACCGCCAGGAGACGGCCTACCGCACCACCACCGGCAGCCGCGTCGACACCTTCTTCGGCGTCGGCTTCCTCTGCCTCACCGTCCCCTTCGCCGTCGTCCAGATCGACGGCTACCAGCGCCTCGTCCGCCGCGTCCAGGCCGACGCCTCCGCCGCCGTCCGCGACTTCCTCGACTGGTCCGCCGACGGCTACCTCGTCTCCGTCTCCGTCGAGGCCTCCGACCCCCAGCACCTCCGCCGCCTCTCGGGTACCTTCGAGGCCATCGGTACCACCGGCGCGAACACCCTCCTCGTCCGTGACTCCACCGACGGCCGGGTGTTCTCCCTCGGCCCGGCCTACTCCGCCAACTTCCAGCCCGACCGCGTCCTCGCCCACCGAGGCCCCCACGTCTCCGTCTCCCGACGCCGCGTCGACCTCGAAGGCCGCGTCCTCGCCGACCTCGAATCCCTCGTCCCGACCGGACCCGACGGCACCCCCCTCCGCCACCTCATCGACGGCCAGGTCACCGTCACCGAACCCGCCGGCGTCACCCCCGACGACCACCGCTTCGATACCGTCACGGGCTCCGACCGCCGCCTCTCCCTCCAGTTCGCCACTCTCGCCGACCTCGAACGGCTGAACCTCTCGGGCCTCATCGTCGAGACGGGCACCGTCACGCTCCGCGTCTACACCCGCGACGGGGAGGCCGAGCGCTCCGACCCCGGCGGTGCAGGCTCCAGCCCCCTCTCGGCCTCCACCGTCCGCCGCGTCGCGTTCGCCCACAAACCCTCCGAACCGCCCCGCCTCCTCGTCTCCGAGGGGGATACCGTCGCCGTCGGAGACACCGTGGCCGTCCTCGCCCCCGCAGCCGCGCAGCACGCCCGCCTCGACATGGACGAGGCCCGCGCCGACCTCGACGCCGTCCGGGCCGAACCGACGCCGGCGACCTCCGACCCCGTTATCCTCCGCGCCCGCATCGCCTACGCCGAGGCTCGCTCCCGCCGCATCGCCGATCGCCACGCCGCAGGCTTCGAACCAGCCGCCGCCGTGAACGATGCCCGGGCCGAGGTAGACGACCTCCTCCAGCAGCTCGCCCAGGCCGAGGCCCGCACCGCCGACTGGCGACGCGACAAGGCCGAGCGCGTGCGGAAAGCCCGCGCCCGCCTCACCCGCGCCGAGCTCCGCGCCGCCCAGGCCGACCGCGACACCTTCGTCCGCTCCGCCGGGGCCGGCGTCGTCCGCCGCATCGAGCGCCACCCCCGCCCCGACCGCACCGAAGTCCGCGTCGTCCTCGTCGCTCCCCGCGCCACCGACGACCATGCCTCCGCCACCCCGCCCACCAACCCCCACGCCGCCCGACCTCCCCGGCCGTAGGGCGCGGCCACAAAAAACGGCCACCGGGGGCTTACGGCCCTGCCCCGGTGACCGCCGGATCGACGATCTGTCGGATCTGCGATCCAGACCGACCCTCAACCAGAGTAGCCGACCTGTCCGCATGATACGATGGGAAGGCCCCACACCCCACCCCGCGGGCGTCCCTCGCTGGGGCAGGACCAACCCCGACTTCCTCATGCGACTCCATCGCTTCCTCCTCTTGACCGCGACCGCGGTCCTCCTCGTCCTCCCCCTCCTCCTCGCCGCCTGCGACACGGCCGAGCCCGCCCTCGACCCCGTCGGCCCCGAGCCCATCGAGCCGATCTCGAGCGACCAGCAGGCCCTCGTCGCCGCTGCCTTCGCCGAGGTCGAGGAGCTCTTCGCTCTCGGCTTCGACGGCAGCGCCCGCAGCGCGGCAGCCACCGCAGACGGGGCGGGCGCTTCGATGCGCGCCCTCGTCGACACGACGACCTACACCGGCGTCTACGACGCCGTCAACACGAAGGGCTACCTCGCCACGCTCCAGTACCGCGAGCCCCAGGGCGTCGGCGTCTGGACCGCCCGCGTCCAGCACGCCCGCCCCGTCACCTACGACGGCGCCACTCTCGACGCTGTCGAAACCGTGACCCTCACGTTCCTCACCTTTGCCGACCTCGAAGCCTTCCTCGCCGACCTCGCCGCCGGCGCCAACGCCTACCTCGTCGGGACCTCGACCGACCCCGAGGCCGCCTTCTCCGGCTTCGACACGTGGCGCGTCGCCCAGGTGTTCAGCCCCGGCGAGGGCCTCGCCGTCGTCGGCTTCACGAATGCCCAGCTCCGCGAGTCCGTCACCGTCCGCGAGCCCGTCGCTACGCTCAACGCGAACGGCACCGGCACCGTCCGCGACGGCGGTGCCGCCGGCGCCATCCGCACCCGCTACTTCGGCGCCGACTTCGCCGTGGACGACGAGGGCAACGCGACCGGCACCGTCCTCCGCACCCTCCTCTCCTCCGGCGACACCGCCGACGGCTCCGTCGTCTCGCGCTCGGATTACCCCGACGGCACCTTCCGCCAGACCCGCCAGCGCGGCGGCGACGGCGTCGTCGTCCGCGAGAACACGCAGGGTTAACCCCCCTGCTGATCTGATACGGTAGACCGCTCTCTCCTGCGTCCCCTCTCCCCATCCGGGGGAGAGGGGCAGGACGCGGGGACCGTCCTTCCCCCTACCCCCACGACCATGCTCGACCACCTCGACCCCTTCCGCCGGCAGTCCGTCGCCCTCGCCCTCTACCGGATGCTCACCGGCTCCCGCTTCAGCATCTCCGTCGTCCGCGAGTGCCTCGACGTCGCCGCCATCGCTCCCCCCCGCGATCGGCTCGACGCCGTCGCCCTCCACCACTGCGCCGACTACGCCGACCTCCCTCCCGGCTTCCACGCCGAACTCGCCAGTCAGACCCTCGCCCTCTTCGCCGGGCGACCCGTCCTCGGCGACGGCTTCCTCAAAGACCTCGCGGCCGCGGCCGGCATCGACCCCACCGATGCCCCGACCGTCCAGGCCCTCGTCCCGACCTCCGCCCGCGCTTGAGCCCCGAACCGATGTGCGCCTCCTACGCCGACCGCTTCAACGATGAGGCCGAGCTCGACCCCGACGATGCTCCCGAGGACGTCCTCTCCGGCCCCCTCTTCACCCTCGCGATCCTCGCCGTACTCCTCGCAGTCTCTCCTGCACGTGCCCAGGTCCCCGGAGCCGACGGGCTCGCCCCCGCCGACGCCGTCGGAGCCCTCTACGCCGACACCTCCTCTGCGGCGGCCGAAGCCTCCCTCCACCTCGAACACGTCCGCCTCGACCTCGCCCGCCACGAGCTCCGCGCCGTCTCCGGCTGGCGCCGGCTCCGCCCCCAGCTCGACCTCTTCCTCTCCGTCTCCACCCGCGGCCTCGCCTTTCCCTCTATCAGCAGCCAGGGCTACGACCCCGCCTATGCCGCCATCTCCCGCTGGCCCGGCGACACGTGGGGCGTGACGCTCTCGTGGACCATCGACCAGGTCCTCGACCGCCGCCCCGTCCACCGAGCCCGCGCCGCCGTCGCGCTCGCCGAGGCCCGGATCGCCCTCACCCACGCCCGCCGCGAGCAGCACGAGGCCGCTCGGCGCGAGCGCCTCCTCGCTCGCGCCGAACGCGATGCCCTCATGCGCCGCCGGGCCGACCTCGCAGCCGCCCAGCTCCGCATCGAGGCCGCCTTCCTCACCCGCCGCCTCGACGCCCAGCGCGAGCTGCTCCGCCTCGCCCAGATGACCTACGACCAGGGCGAGTCCGACTTCTCCGCCCTCGCCCGCCAACGCCTCGCCACCCTCAGCGCCGAACACGCCGTCGCCACGAACACGGCTCGCCTCGCCATACTCGACGCCGGCGGCGACGTGGCGACCGCCTTCAGCACGGCATCCCTCACGCTCGACCCCCAGACCGACCGCTAGCCCCTCCATGCTCACCACCGCCCGGCCCATCTTCGAGAGCGTACCCGGATCGTTCTGCGATCCGGTCGGGCTGGCCGACCAGCAAGCCCAGGGCGTCGTCGCCCTCATCGTTGCCACCTACCCCGTCGAGAACCAACCAGCCTCCCCGTCTCAACAGAGCAACAACGCGCCCTCTCCCCCTTCTCAAGGAGGAGGACCGCGAGCCGACAGGCCGGCGAAGCCAACCGGGGAGGGGGTTTCAATAGAGCCCCCCTCCTCCACACCCGTCCCACTCGGCCCCGTCTATGACGCCTTCGTCGCCGTCTCCGGCCAGCTCCTCGCCGTTGCCCGCTCCACCCCCGACTACCGCTTTCCCGTCCAGCCCGCTACCGCCCTCCGCCGCTTTATCGACGCCCGCGACGCCCACCGTCCCGTATTCCTCTCCCTCTTCGAGCTCGACGAGGACGACTGCGCCCGCTTCCTCGAGACGGTCTTTTTCAGCGAGTGCCTGAAGCTCCACGTGGACGGCGTCGCCGACCTCGACCGCTCCGCCGCCCTCATCGCCCACCAGATCACGCACGCCGGATGCGGCGACGGACTCCCATCGGGCGTCCTCGAGATCAACGACTTCTCCGACCCTACCGCCCCGCGCGTCCGCCTCATCGACCTCGCCTCGACAGGCATCGCCGGCGAGTTGTGCGATACAAACGATCTCCCCTTTGACAAGCGGGCGTCCCCGCAGGGGGAGGGGGCCCTCGCCGACGCGCTCCGCCCTCACCTCGACGGCGTCACCGGCCGCGTGCTCCTCTACGACCGCGCCAAGAACCACGCCGTACTCCCCGACCGCACGGGTCACGGCTTCGACCTCGGAGCCGCCATCGAGCAGGCCAACCGCCTCGCCCTCGCCCGTCGCGGAGACGCATCCATTGTCGCTTCCGGCGACACCCCCGCCAGGGCGATGCACCGGGCCGCCGCCGAGCTCCGCGCCTCAGCCGACGACGACCAGACCGAGGCCGTCGAAACCTACCTCCGCGAACGCGCCGAGCGCCCCTGCCTCGTCTCCCCCGACCACCCCCACGCCTCCGCCCTCGGCACCCTCGTCGCCGAACTCCAGGGCCGCACACCGAAGGCGACACTCCCCACCGCCGCCGCTCTCGAATCCAGCGCCACCGACCAGCTAAGCACCACCGAAACGCTCCCTTCTAACCCCTCCACGTCCACGCCGCTGGGAGAGCAGAGCGCAAACGAGAACTCTTCCCCTTCCCAAGGGGGAGTACCGGCCGCAGGCCGGGGAGGGGGTCCCACACCCCCAAACCCCCACACTCCCACACCTGGACCGGAAACGGTCCGCCGACACACCCTCGCCACCGAGCTCGACCGCCTCCGCTGCGACGTGGTCGCCCTCTTCCAGGACGCCGTCACCCGCGAGCGCGCCCTAGCCCACGAATCCCACATCCTCACCGAGCACGCCATACCCTCCCCCGTCCCGCCCGAGCGCACGCCCGAGTACCTCCGCGCCCTCCTCACCGACGACCCGCCGCGCCGCTGGCACTTCTTCAAACGCCAGCGCGGCAAGACCTATGAGGAGGTCGCCGGCAAGCTCCTCGCCTTCCACGCCGCCCACAGCCACCTCGACACCCCCGAGGCCCTCCGCGCCGTCCACGACCTCACGAAGCTCTGGACCCGCCTCCACAGATAACCCACGTCGTAGGGGCGCAGCACGCTGCGCCCACACACGCTTCCCATGCCGACCTCCACAGCCCGCGTCCCCACGATCTCCCGGCCCGCCGCCCACGCTGCGGGCACGGCCGTCGGCTCGCTCCGGCCCGTCGGCGTCCCCGGTGCCCCCGACTCCACCGTCCTCACCGACCCCATCCGCCTCGGTAACGGCCACGTCCTCGCCGAACTCGTCGACCGCGCCGTCCTCGGCCGCCACACCCTCCTTCTCGGCCCCGAGGGCATAGGCAAGACCCGCCTCCTCGAAGACCTCGCCCGCGTCGCCGCCGGCCACCGGCTCCTCCTCGATGGCGACGCCCAGCGACGCGCCCGCCGCAAGCACGTCCAGATGCCGCAGCGGCCGGGCGAGGCGTTCACCCTCGTCTACGTCGCCGAAGCCGGACCCCACGGCCGCCTCGTGGACGCCCTCGCCCGCGCCTTCCACGAGCTGGCAATCCTAGCATTGCCAGGCGTGCCGCCCCCCCTCCGCGCTGGGGCCTGCGCCGAGCTTTCTTGGATCGAGGTCAAGAAGCTCCTCCGCACCGTCGACGAGCGCCAGACCGCCGTCGTCCAGTCCCTCCACGACCTCGCCGGCGGAGGCCGAGCCCCCCGCCTCCTCCTCGTCATCGACGCGCTCGACCGCGCCTCTTCAACCCAGGGCCTCTTCCTCCGCGAGCTCCAGCAACGCGCCACGATCGTCGGCGCCGTTCGCTCTCTCCCCCCCTCACGCTCGCTCCGCACCTTCTTCGCCACCTTCGGCCAGCTCCGCGTCGAGCCCCTCCCGGAGTCCCACACCGCCGCCCTCTTCGAGTACTTCGTCGCGCGCTACGCCGTCGCCTGCGCCGACCACCGCCACTACCGCCGCGAGGTCCTCCGCCGCGCCGAGGGCAATCCCTCCATCCTCCGCGCCATGATGCACGACGGCGCGCAGTCCCGCCTCGTCACCGAGCAGGACGTCCGCGACCTCCAGGCCCGCGACGACGCGCCCTTCTTCAACCTCGGCCTCGTCTACGTCTTCTTCCTCATCGGCCTCGGCGCGCTCCGCGTCCTCATGATCGGCGTCCGCAACACCGACCTCTACATCGTCCTCACCCTCGTCACCGTCCTTGGATACCTGATTTTCAGGGTATTCAGGACGTTTTTCATGTTCCAGCCCCGCCCCGAATCTAAATGACCTCGTCCCGACCGAGCACGCTGCGGGGACCGCTCGGACGGCCCTCCTCTCCCCGCTTCACGCCCACACCCTCAACCCCCAACCCCATGCGCCGCTCCCTCACGACGCTCCAGTCCCTGGCCCTCTCCCTGATGCTGTTCGGCCTCGCCGTCCAGATCTCGGCCGGTGCCCTCATCGCCACCGACAGCCCCCCGAAAGCTTCGCCCGTCGAGCACGTCGACGGCGATGGTCACCCCGATCACGGTCACCCGAGCACCCCGCTCACCGCCACACTCGTCGACGTCCACCGCGCCTCTATCGGAGGCGACGTACTCGACGCGCTCGCCGCCTTCTTCGGCGGCATCGTGGAGGTCCTGCGCGGGACGTACATCTGCGGCGACTGCAACCTCCCGAGCGACGACGGCTGCCAGTGCGTCTGCTGGAGCGGCAACCCCCGCCCCGGCGACTGCGACTGACCCACCCGCACGTCACCCCTGAACGTCCACACACCAACGCGTCCACACCCAAACCCCCGTCGCCATGCTCACGTGCATTCCCCACGACCTCCCCGCTCCCTCCCCTGACGCCGACGACGTCCGTACCGCCCTCGGTCCCCTCGCCACCGACGGCCTCATGGAAGCCGTCGATCACTACATCCCCACCCCAGACGTGACCGGCCACAATCCGCCGCCGACCGGCGGAAGCTGACGGCCCCCAAGCCGGAGCCTATCGTCTCCCCGGCCCGACCGCGTGCGCCACGGAGAGCACGCAGCCGGTTCCCTTCCTCCGTGCCCAGATCCCCACCCTCATGCTCCATCCCCCTGCCCGGAAAGCTGCCGACGCCGACGTCCGCGACGCCTTCGGCCCCCTCGCAACCGAACGGCTCATGGCGGCCGTCGACAGCTACATCCCGACCCCCGACGCGACGGAGAACCCGCCGCCGAGCGGCGGATGACCCAGTGCCCCGGCGCATGCCTCATCGCGCCGGGGCATTGCTGAACCCCTCTCGCCTAGAGTAGACCATGCGTGCTCCCGCCCACCGCCTCTTCCCGATCCTCTCGGCGAGCCTCCCCTTCGTCGCGGTCCTCGTGGCGTCCGCGCTCCTCGCCGGCTGCCGGGACGCGGACCTTGCCCCCGCCCGTTCCCCACGGACCGTCCCTCTCGCGGCCCCTCACGCGGAACGATATCCCGCCGTCGTCTGGCGTGTCATCGACGGCGACACCGTAGAGCTCGTCCTCGATGACGGGGACCCCATCGAAGAGGGCAAGTTCGTGAAGGTTCGCGTCCGGGGCATCGACACGCCGGAGCACCACGCCTCCTCGAAGCTCGACCGCGACGCCGAGCGCTCTGCCATCGACCGCCGGACCATCCGCACCCTCGGCACGGCAGCCACCGCGCATGCCGAGTCCCTCCTCCCCCTCGGCGCAGCCGTCACCATCGAAGGCTCGGACCGCGACCGCTACGGCCGCCTCGTCGCCTTCCTCTCGGCCGAAGACGCCGCCGGTCAGCCCTTCGACTTCGGCGGCCGGATGATAGGAGACGGCTACGCCCACGCCTACGACGGCGCCGGACGCTACCCCCACCCCCGCATGAGCTACTACCGCGCCCTCCAGCGCCAGGCCCGCGAACACGGCCTCGGCCTGTGGGCCGCCGATCCGGACGCCACCGCCCGCCTGTCCCCCTGAGAACGCCCCGCGCAGCACAACTCTCCCTCTCCCCCCGTCAAGGGGGAGTACCGCGTAGCGGGGAGGAGGTCCCTGCCGATCACGCGCCCATGCGATCCCCATCCCTACTCCTCCTCATCCTCCTCGCCTCCCCCACCGCTGCGCAGCCGTGCGAAGGACGGGGGTGGACGCTCCGCGCCTGCCTCCGCGCCACCTACAAACCGGCCGACCTCGCCCTCGACTACGACGCCCAGCGCGACCGTCTCTTCGCCGACGTGTGGCTCGAAACCGACACAGCCGGCGTCGCCCGGATCGAAGGGGCCTACGGCGGAATGACCGTCGTGATCGACCCCGACAGCGCCGCCTCCCCACGCGAGCAGGCACAGAGCCGCAGCTTCAACACCGAGCACGTCTACCCCCAGAGCCGCGGGGCCTCGAGTGGCAACGCCCGTGCCGACCTCCACCACCTCATGCCGGTGCAGGAGGCCATCAACTCCGCCCGCTCCAACTTCCCCTTCGATGAAGTGGGCGACGAGGCCGTGCTCTGGTGCCGGGTCGGAGGCTGCACCGCCACTCGGCCCACCACCTCCGGCGACGGCTCGTGGAGCCGGATCTACCGCGAGGGCACCGGGCCGTTCTACCACGACGGCCGGTTCGAGCCCCGCGACGCCGTGAAAGGCGACGTGGCACGCGCCGCGTTCTACTTCGCCACCATGTACCAGGTCGAGGCCGAGGACTCGATGACGTGGCCCGAGGGCCGCCGGTGGTTCCTCGACCAGCGCGACGTCCTCCTCGACTGGCACGAGGCCGACCCCCCCGACGCCGCCGAAACCGCGCGGACGTGGCGGGCCGCCGCCTACCAGGGCGACCGCCCGAACCCCTACGTCCTCTTCCCCCAGCTCGTCCGCGACGCCTTCTTCCGGGGGCAACAGCAGCAGGGCGGCGAGCCCGAGGTGTGGATCAACGAGCTCCACGCCACCAACGACGGCCCCGATACGGGCGAGGGCGTCGAGCTCGCGGGGCGCGCCGGGACCGACCTCTACGCCTGGCGGCTCGTCTTCTACGGCGGCCACGACGGCGAGCCCTACAACCCCATCGACTCCCTCGTCGCCGAGCGCGTGACGTTCGACCTCCCCATCCCCGACGAGGTCGGCAGGCTCGGGGCCGTCTGGCAGCCCGTGCGCGGGATGTGGAACCGCTGCAACGGCCTCGCCCTCTTCGACCCCGACCTCGAGCTCGTCCAGTTCCTCTCCTACGGCGGCTGCTCCTTCAACGTCGTCTCCGGTCCCGTCTACGACCACGCCCTCTCAAACGGCGCATCCGGCGACCCCTCCGACGGACCCGACGCCGACACGCCCGACAGCCTCCTCTGGAGTACGCCCCTCCTCGGCCTCGGCGGACACGGACGGCCCCAGGAGTGGGCGACGCTCCCGCCCGGCTACAGCCTCCAGCTCACCGGTGCGGGCGACACCTACGAGGACTTCACGTGGGGCGGCCCCTACCCCGCCACCCCCGGCCGATTGGGCGACTACCAAGCCCCAAGCGACGGCAACCGCACGAGCGGGTGGAAGCCCGGCGACGCAATCCCCGTCATCGCAGACGAGCTCACCCCGCCCCTGGCCGAGATCGCCGACGCATACCGAGCTACCCTCTTACTCTCCCCCTCAATGAGGGGGAGTACGGCGAAGGGACTCGTCCCGGAGCCGGGAGGGGGTCCTGACCACGCGCTTACCGTCGGCTCCCCCCACCCGAACCCTGCCCGGTCCCTCACCCGCATCGACGTGGCCGTCGCGCCCGACGCGCTCGGCGACGCTCCTGTCTCGGCCGAGGTCTACGACGTGCTCGGCCGCCACGTCACCACCAGCACAGTAAGGGGAACGCCCTCAGGCAGCGCCATCGACCTCAATGTCGCCGCCTTTGCCCCTGGCCTCTACGTCGTCCGCGTCACCACCACACGTCCCGACGGTCGAACAGAGACGGCTGCGCGTCGCTTCACCGTCGTCCGCTGAACCCCTCTCCCCCATCCCTCCACCCTCCCCATACGGCCTCCGCCGGTCCTTCCGCGACCTCGGCCGCCTCGCCCGCCTCTTCCGGGCCGAGTGGCCCGCGCTCGGCCGCGCTGGCGCGCTCTCCCTCGTCGTGGCCGGCTGCGCCGTCGCCGCCCCGCTCTTCACTGCCGCCCTCTTCGACCGGGTATACCCGTCAGGGAATACCAGCCTCCTCAACCTCCTCGTCCTCGGCCTCCTCATCACCCGTACCGCCGAGTGGGGCACCTTCGCCGTCTACAACTTCACGGCCTTCGCCGCCCGCGTGCGGATGCGCGACCTCGCCCGCCTCGCCCTCTTCAACCACGTCCTCCACCTCCCCGCCCGCCACATCGAGGCGAAGGGCTCCGGCGAGATCGCCGCCCGCTTCACCGACGTGAGGGACGTGCTCGACACCGGGGCCGACGCCGCGCTCAAGGCCATGAGCAAGGGCGTTTATCTGCTGGCCGTCCCCCCGCTCCTCTTCCTCCTCGACGTGCGCCTCGCATTCGTTGCACTCGTCGCCGTCCCTCTTACTGCCACCGTCACCGCAGGCCTCGGCACCGTCGCTAACCGCTACTGGCGACGGACCTACGCCGCATACGACGAGTGGAGCCGGCTCCAAGTCGAGGCCGTCCGCGAGGCCCGCACATTCAAGGCGATGGGCTGCGAGGGCGCGCTCGTCCGCCGCGCGCAACACGCCGTCGCCCGCGCCCACGCCGGCACGCTCCATGCGACGGCGCTGTGGTACGTCTGCACCGGCGCGAACGGGCTCGTCCGAGCCGCAAACACCGCCGCGCTCACCTGGTTCGGCTGGACCTTCGTCCTCGACGGCTCGCTCACCCTCGGCGGCTACGTCGCGTTCATGGCGTACGCTGGCCTCCTCCTCGCCCCCCTCTCTGCTCTCATCGACGCCGGCGGCCAGATCCAACGAGCGACCGTCAGCCTCGGCCGCGTGTTCGACTATGTCGATGACCCCGCCGAGGGCGATCCCGCCGAGACGTTCGCCCAACTCGCGGTCCAGGACACCGGAACACCGCCGCTGCCGATCG
The DNA here is from genome assembly GCA_039944855.1 of Rhodothermales bacterium. Classification (NCBI taxonomy): domain Bacteria; kingdom Pseudomonadati; phylum Rhodothermota; class Rhodothermia; order Rhodothermales; species Rhodothermales bacterium. The sequence goes on from JBDUXZ010000008.1 coordinate 65,664, forward strand.
CGCCGCACGACCGCCTCACCGGGCGGCTCCGCATCGAGCGCCTCCGCTTCCGCTACGCCCCCAACGCGCCCGGCCTCGACGTCGAACGCTTCGAGCTGGCTCCGGGCGAGGCCGTCGCTCTCGTCGGCCCCTCCGGGTGTGGCAAGAGCACGCTCCTCCGCCTCCTCGCCCGCATCGAGCACCCCGACGCCGGCACCCTCGCCGTCGAGGCATCGACCGGATGGCGGCGGGTCACCTCCCTCCCGCTCTCCGCCTACCGCCGGCAACTCGCCGTCTGCTGGCAGGAGCCGGGCCTCCTCTCCTCCTCCGTCCGCGACAACCTCCTCCTCACCGTAGACGGGCTCACCTCGAACGGCCTCACCCCGAACACCCCACCACCGGCCGAGCAAGGCGCAAACCGATACGCTCCCCCTGCCGCGAAGCGGATAGGGGGAGGTCCGGCCGCAGGCCGGGGAGGGGGTTCTCCCGTAGACCCTCACCTCTGGTCCGCCCTCGACGTGTGCGCCCTCGCCAACCGCGTGGCCGACCTCCCCCACGGCCTCGACACCCCGCTCTCCGAAGGAGCCGCCGCCCTCTCGGCCGGCGAGCGCCAGCGCCTCGCCCTCGCCCGCACCCTCCTCCGCACCCGTCTCGCCCCACCGGGCTGCCCCATCCGCCTCGTCCTCCTCGACGAGGCCGCCGCCAACCTCGACACCGAGACGGCCGCTCGCGTCGTCTCGGGCTTCCTCGACGCGCTCCGCCACCTCTCCGACCCGCCCGCCGTCGTCCTCGTCACCCACCGCCCCGCCCACGCGGCCCTCGCCGACCGCACCGTAGAGCTCCCACTCTCCTCCCCCACACCACCGCCCGCCGCCGGCGACGGCCTCCCCGCACCGAGCACGCCCACCCCGACGGTGCCATCGGCCGAGTGGCAGCGATGAACCGGAGCTCCTCCACAACCACCAGCCAGCAGCTCCCCGTCTCCGGCGACGGCATCAGAGAACAGATACTCCCAGAGCTCGCCCTCCCCGACCCGGCCGCCGCACTCGGATCCGAGCCCGAGCGCGCGCGACGCACGGCCCGCCTCGTCCTCCGTACGGTCGCAGCCGTCTGCGTGCTCGCTGCCGTCGGCATCGCCACGGTCCCCATCGAGCGCACCGTCGAGCTCGACGGCCGCCTCGTCCCCGAACACGCCGTCCCCGTCCGCCCGCGCATCGGAGGACTCGTCGCCGAGATCCTCGTCACGGCCGGCGACACCGTGGCCGTCGGCGACACCCTCGCCCGCCTCGACGGACACGCCCTCCGCGCCGAACGTGCCGCCCTCTCGGCCGAGCGGGACCGCCTCATCGCCGAGCGCCACCATGCCGGGGCGCAGGAGACAGAGCGCGAGCGCGCCGCCGCCGTCGCCCTCACCCGGGCGGAAGCCTCGCTCCTCGCAGCACGGGCCGCGTACCGCCGCACCGCCGCGGTATTCCGCTTCGGCCAAGAAGAAACGGAGGCCCTCGGTGAAGGCGCACACGTCGCGCTCGACGAGGCCCGCGCTACACTCGCCGCCGCCGAAGCCGACGTCGAAGCCGCTCGCTACGGTGGAGCCGAGGCGTGGCGCGAGAGCTGGCACGGCCACGCCGCTCACCTCCGGCTCCTCGACGCCCACCTCCGCGACCTCGACGCCAGGATCGATCGCCTAGCCGTTCGCGTCCCTTCCACCCTCCTCCACGGCGCGATCGTGCTCACCGAAGACCTCGACCTGCTCCCCCACGCCCGCCTCGACGCCGGCGCCCCCCTTCTCGAGCTCGCCGCTCTCGACGGCGACGGCACGACGCCGTACGTCGTCCAAGCCTTCGCCCCTGAGAGATCCGCCCACCGCCTGCGACCGGGGATGCTCGCTCGGCTCACCTTCCCCGCCGTCTCCCAGGACCGACCCCGTCAGGCCACCGGCCGCGTACTACGCATCGGACCCGCCCCCGACGGCACCACCCCCACACGCTGGCGCGTCGAGCTCGTCCTCGACCATGCCTCCCTCGCCGCGATCACGGCTTCTCCGATGCACACTGGACACCGGATCACGCCCCGTTCAGGGCTCGCCATCCACGTCGCTGTCCGTGAGCGGCGTGAGACGGTAGCCGAAACCATTTCTTACTGGATCGCCGCTCGCCGTCTCAACCCGTGACCAACGTCGTAGTCCGCCGCAAGGCGGAGCGATCAGAAATGAACCGTGGCGTTACGAGTGGACTGCGCCTTCACCGGCTGGCGTCTCTCTGTACCAGTCCGGCCACGTATTCCGCCGGTGACAACCCTGCCGCCGCCGCCTGCACCTTCAGCGCCTGCTTGTCGTCCGGCCGCATCTTGAGCTGGAGCGCCACCCGCCGTTCCCCGTCCGCCCGGAGGTACGACCCGTCACTATACCGGACGTGCCCCTCCCCCGTCGCTTCTCCCTTGCTCTCGCTCGGCTCGTCCTTCGCTACACGCGCGCGCTTCTTCCTCGGCGACGCGCGTCGCGCACGCTCGCCAGGCTTGGCTCCCCCCGCGCTGGACCCCGACGTCCGCTTCTTCGAAGCCTTCTTCGGAGGCTCGGCCGCCTGCTTCGGCGCCGGAGGGCGCTCTGGCTCGGGCACCGGCCCGTCGGTCGTTGCCTCCGTCAGGAGCTGAGTGAGGGACGCACTGCGGTCACGCTTCGCCATCGTCGGAGGAGCTAAGGGTGAGGAGGAAGCGGGCGACGGCGTCGTAGTCCTCTGCCCCCCGCCCGCCGGGATCGTACTCGTAGATCGTCTGCCCCGCGTCGGGTGCCTCGGCCAGCCGGACCGTCGTGCGGACGGGCGGCGACACGCGCCCCGGAAACGTGGCTTCCAGCGCCCCGGCCACGTCCCGCGTCACGCGGTTGCGCTGGTCGTACCGCGTCGGCACCACCGCATAGACCGGCGGCATGATGCCGCGCGGCTCTAACCGACGCTGCGTTTTGAGCAGGTCCGAGAGCCCGACGACCGCCAGCGGCTCCGGCGTCACCGGCACCACGAGCCCGCCCCGCGCACCCCCCGCCAGGAGGTCCGCCACGAGCGCCGATGCCGCCAGCGTGAGCAGCCCGAGCTCGGGCGGGCAGTCGATCACGACAGCCCCGTACGTCTGAAACGCCTCGACCTCGTCGGCCAGCCGGTACACCCCGTCGGCCACGGGCAACCCTGCCGCCACCTGCGCCAGGTCCCCCCCCGAGGCCAGCACGTCCAGGCTCGGCCGCGCCGTCTCCACCAGATCCGCCAGCACCCCCTTCCCCTCCAGCAGCAGCGACGTGGGCGACGGCGCGCGAGACGCCAGGCCGAGACAGCGCGCCACGTGACCCTGCGGGTCGAGGTCGACGAGCACCGTCCTTCTCCCCTCCCCTGCATAGTGCGCGGCGAGGTGGACAGCCGTCGTGGTCTTGGCCGTCCCCCCTTTCTGGTTGAGGACGCAGAGGGCGAGCATGAGCGAGGGAGCTGGAATAGAGAAGACGCGACTGGCAATGCTGCCATTGTCGATAATGGCGGCAATGTACTCAATACCTGCATTGTAAACAATACTGACAATGTAGGCGTTGGCACCAATGGTAGTATTGTCAGCATTGTTAGCAATATCTGCAATGTTAGTGCCTTGAAGTCCGATGGGCTTAGAAGCCATCGGATCCAGCACATGCTACTGTGGCCTCGCTACGTGCCCCAGGAAGCCCCGCGAGGCCTCGGCCGGTACCCGAGCCCGGTTACGAACCGGAGGCGCTCAGATGGCCGGAGAGTGCGCCGTCGAACGAAGGGGGACCTTCTGCCCTCGGGGACGGCACCGGGGGTTACACCACGGTCGATACGGTGTCTCTATTCCCGTGATCTCGCTGGATACTGACGGCCCCGCGGCATCGAGCCGCCCCCCAACCCGATCCCCCACCCATGCCACCGATCCTCTCGCCTCAGCGGGTGGCCGAGGCGGTCGTAGACCGGCACTGCGGGTTCACCGGGTCCGACGAAGCCGCCCTCTACACCCTCCTCATCGCGATCCACCCGACGTCGGCCCGGCTCGCCCGCCGCTACGAGCGACGCCTCGCGGTTCTCCTGAGCCAGATGGAGGACCCCGTCACTCAGCTCGAGCGCCTCACCGGCCGGGCATGGACACCCTGCGTTCATCCAACTCCGCCCACACCCGACTCGTCTGTCGAGTCACACGCGAGCGCCGGCCGACAGGGGAGGGGGTAGACGACAGATCTTCGCCTTCGCCCGACAACGGTGCCCGCGATCGGTACGGGAGCGGGACAGCCCATAGGACGCTACCTCTCGCCTACGGCTCACGCTCCCACCCCGCCTGGACCTCCTCGACCCAAACTGCAGGACTCGCTCCCAGCGCCTCGGCCAGACGCAGAACCGTCTCCAGGCTCGGCGCTCGGTCGCCCCGCTCCAATCGCGAGACGTGGGTATGGTGGAGGTCAGCCGCCTCCGCCAGCGCCTCCTGCGTGAGCCCGGCCGCCGTCCGCTCCCGACGCAGCACGGCCCCGAATAGTACCGCCGCGCGTCGCGGCGGCGGCTCTCTCCCGGCTCGGGCTGTGTCGTCGTGCTCCATGCCGGAAAACTGCCGGGCCCACCGACAGAGCAACACAGCCAATTGTCAAGTGGGTTACACTGAGTTACACCTCGGGTCTACAGGACAACCCCGGCGGGAATCGGGGGAGGGGAGGGGCTCGGCGGCTCGGCGACTTCCCCACACTCCCACCTCCACCTGAGTCCCGTATGTCCTACGTCCTCCGCGTCGGGGAACGCGTGACCACACAATCCGGTGATGCCGTTACGCTCCCTACGGAGGGCGCGCGCGCTTCCATCGACGGGGACACCCTCCGCGTCCTCCTCGCTTTCGTGGACCCGACCGACGCCGAACGGCGAGCCGTCGATCACGGACCGGTCGAGCTCGGCGTGTTCACCGACGGGGGAATCATCGCGCTCCTCCTCCGTACCGGGGAGCCTGGCACTCCCGCCTACGTCGAGGCCAAAGCCCCGCTCAACCTTTTCCACCGCACCACCCACCTCAACGGGTTCCTCCACGCGACATCCGGACGTGAGGCCGATCTCGTCGGAGGAAGCCCGGAAGCCTCGTTCACCGCGGAGTTCGCCCTCTGCGACGCCGATACCCACGTCGTACAGGCTCTGCGATCCATCCGCCTCCCGACCGACGTCACGGACGCCCTCCGCGCAGCCGCACGCGCCCAGGTCGCCACGATCCGGTGCACCGCTGAGGTGGAGCGCTCCACCCTCCACACGCTGCGCGCCGCCACCGTGGAAGAGCTGATGACCCGCGCGGTCGAACGCTACCAGGAAGCCGATCGGTAGGGGAGAGGGCACCTTAGGAGAGAAGCCCGCACATCCTCTACCCCCGAGCACCCCCGCTCGTCGCCGCCAAGTCCGCCCGCCGGACCTTCGGTCCTCTCCCTGCTGCTTCGCGGCTCCAGCGCGGCCGTGCTCTCTGCGTACGGAAGGCAGGAGAGAGGGCGGCGGAGCCGCAGGGTCGCTCCACCACGCGCAGACCCGCGCATCGCTCCACGGTCGCCCTGTCGGGCGGCTCGAACGGGCCGACGAGCGGCCCTGACTCGGGTGCGCCCAGGGGCTTACGCAACATGGGTCGCTGCGCGCCTCCGGCAAGGGCCGGTCCCGCTGCTACGCTGCGCGCCCTCCGTGCTCGCCGTCCTCCCCTCCGCCGTCGCTCGGCTGCGCCTCCCTCCGTTGTGCGGGTCCGGGCGGCTCCGCGCGGCCCGTGCCTCCGGTGCTCGCTCCTGCACGGTGGCTTTCAGCCCCCGGGCGCTCTCGTTTTTTGCCTCACTCCAAGTGCCTCGCATGTCCGCTTCCGCCACGCCCTCGCCGGTCCGCCTGCTCCTCGCCTCGGCCCCGGCCGTGGGCTTCTCCGGCTCGCGCTCCGCCTCGCCCGTGTGCCTCGCCGCCTGTCGCGCCGTCCTCCCGCTCGTGGGCGGGGCCGTGCACGTGGGGTGCGCGCCGGGGCTGGATGCCGCCGTGCGCTCGGCCTGCCCGTCCGCGTCGGTCCTCTCGGCCGTGTCCTTCGGCGGGGCCGGTGGCTTCGGGCGCGGTGCCTTCGCCGCCCGCTCGGTCGCGCTCGTCCGCGCCGTGGCCGCAGCGGGGCAGGGGGCTGTTCCTCCGTCGGTGTGGGTGTCGTTTCCCGGCTGCGCCTGCCCGGCTGGGCTCGCCCCATGCCCGTCTCCGTCGCGGTGCTTCTCCGGCCTCGGCTCGGGGTCGTGGGCCTCGCTCGCCTTCGCCGCCGGGCTCGGGTTGCCGTGCCTCGTGTTCGTCCCGCCCGGCGTCCCGGCCCCGGCCCCGTGGGGCTTCACCCCGCTCGGCGGCGGCTGGCTCTTCCGGCCCGCTCCGCCGTCGCTCTTCACCCCCGCGTGAGCGCGTCCGGTGTGGATAACTTTCCGTCCATTTTAGCTCTTAACGCCTGTTTATGCTTGTTTTATACGGTGCAAATAAGCTATATTCATAGTAGAAAACAAGGCACCCGGCGGCTCCTACCCGCCCCGCCTTCGGTCCGGCAACGGCCCTCCCTCCAATCACCAGAACCCCCGCTCCCATGTCGCTCCTCGTGCACACCCGCACCCACAAGGTCGAGCACCTCCGCCGCGGCCTCTACCAGCTCACCGTGTTCGACCGCAACCCCCGCCCCGGTGCCCGCCACCTCATCGAGTGGCACCACGGCAACCGGCGCGGCGCGTTCGCCCGCCTCGCGGCGCTCCTCGGTCAGCCCGGCCTCGCAGCGTAATCGCGTGGCATGCCCCGCCGGTCCGGCTCCTACCCGGCCGGCGGGGAGGACCCCCTGCGGTCCACCTCCAATCACCACACCCGTCGCCTCCCGTCATGTCTACCGCCGTCGTCTACGTCGTCCGACTCCGTCGCCCGCTCTGCCACGCCCGCCACTACGTCGGCTGGACGTGCGACCTCCCCAACCGCGTCCGCCAACACCTCACCGGCCGGGGCTCGGCCCTGCTGAACGCCGCCAACGCCTACGGCATCCGGTGGGACGTCGTCCACGTCATCGCGTGCCCCTCGTGGAAGGTGGCGCAGGAGCTCGAACGCCACATCAAGCGCTCCCGCCACGTCACCCGCTGGTGCCCCGTCGAGCGCCACCGCGCCGGGCGCGACTCGGTGAGCTTCGCTCCCGGTCGCACCGCCGACACCCGGCGTCCCGTCGCCGACGCGCTCGCCTCCGTTCCCGCCGAGGTCCGCGCCCTCACTGCCGGCCCGGACGCGCTCACCCCGCGCGCCGTCCCGTTCGCCCGCCGCGACTTCGACCCCTACCGCGCCGCGTCGCTCGCTCAGTCCGGGCCTGTCGCTGCCCCGTTTCCAGTCCTCGCCCTCGCTGCCTGACCACTGTTTCACCCATACACCGGGCGCTCCTACCGCCCATCCAATCACCAAACAGACACACCGCTATGTCCCGCTCCCGATCCTACGACCGCGAAGCAGCCCGCCAACGCGCCGCCGAGAAGGCTGCCGAAGCCCGCGACACCCTCGCCCGAGGCGTCGAGCACGTCGCCCACGACCCCGACGCGCTCGCCGCCCACCTCCGATTCCGCGCCCACTTCCGCACCTACTCCTTCCGCAACACGCTCCTCCTCGCCGAGCAAGGCCGCGCCCGTGGAATCGCAGCCCGCTACGTGAAGGGGTTCAAGGCGTGGATCGAGGTCGGCCGCTGCGTCCGCAAAGGCGAGAAGGCCCTCGGCCTCTTCGCCCCGGTCACCCGGAAGCTAGAAGGGGAGGAGGCGACCGCCGCCGGGGTCGCTGACGGGACCCGCTCGCTCGTCGGCTACCGCGTGGCGTCCGTGTTCGACATCAGCCAGACGGACGTGATCGAGGGCCGCGAAGACGACGCCCTCACCTACGCCTCGCCCATCCCGACCCTCGCCGGCGACGACTTCGCCCACCTCCGCCACGACCTCGAAGCCGTCGCCGCCGCGCTCGGCTACACCGTCGAGGTCTATGCCCCGCACGTGCGCCCGGCGGACGGGTTCTGCCACGTCGCCCGCCGCCGCATCGGCCTCGCCCTCGCCGCCCCGAACCAGCAGGCCGCCGTGCTCGCTCACGAGCTCGCACACGCCGTCGCCCACGGCAACGCCCCCGCCCGTGACCTCGCCAAAGCGGATCGGGAGATCCAGGCCGAGGGCGCCGCCTACCTCGCCTGCTACGCCCTCGGGCTCGACACGGCGGCCGCCGCGCTCCCCTACCTCAAGACGTTCGCCGACGCGGAGACGGCCGAGGAGCGGACCGACCAGATCACCGCGCACCTCGCCGAGATCGACCGGATCGGCTGGCACCTCGTGGAGCTCGTCGAGGGCGTCCGGCACACCGCCCTCGCTGCCTAGCCCTCGCACTCCCACGTCCGCACCTCCAACCCCCTATACCCATGCGTCCGCTCCATCCCCTCGGCCGTGCCGTGCTGTTCGTCGTGCATCTCGCGGCCCTCTTCGCCCTCCTCACCCTCGCCCTCGCCGCCGGCACCGGCTGCACCCACGCACACAGAGCCTCCGACGGGGGAGGGGAGAAGCACTCCCCCCACCGGCCGGCCGAGGTGTTCCACTGCGCCGATTGCCGGCTCTCCCGCGAGCGCTGCCGCTGCGCGTGCTGGAGCGGAGCCGTGACCCCGCAGGACTGCACCGACAGCCTGCCCCGCTGAGGCGGGGAGTAGGCCCGCCTCGCTTCCCCCGGCCGGGGGCTCCTACCTCCCGGCCGGGCACCGTCCAATCACTCCGACCGCACCCGACCATGCACTCTATTTGTCCCTTCCCGCATCGCCGCACCGCTGGCCGGCCCGGCCTCGCCGCCCACTTCGACGGCCTCGCCGAGCGCGAAGCCGCCCGCCTCCGGCGCATCGAGCACGCCGACCCCTCGCACGACCGAGAGGAAACCGCCGCGCTCCTCCGTGCCTTCGAGACGCTCGCAGCCCTCCACCGGCAGGGGTGGGTGCCGGCACCGCTATTCGGTGTCCGCACGCGCCGCCACGTCCTCACGATCCTTCAGAGCGAAGCCCTCGAAGGCGACGACCTCCGCCCCGTGCGGACCGCCCTCCGCTTCACCCTCGGCCTCCCCATGCCCCGCGCGCACGGCTTCCGTCTCATGCGCGAGGCGTTCGATACACTCGGCCTGACGATCCCGCTCCCAGATCGCGCGGAACATCCGCTCCCCATCGGCGGCGATGGCTGCGACGTGCCGCAGGCGGAGCCCCTCACGTTCGAGGCATGGACGACGGCCGTAGACGACGCCTGCCGCGACGACGACGGGAACGGCCTCTGCCGTCACTTCCGCACCATCGACTTCCATGAGGCGTTCGAGTGCGGCATGTCCCCGGCCGAGGTGGTCCATACCGTGACTGACTGGATCGTAGGCTGTGAAGTCTACGGCCCCCGTCCGTTTACGTGGAAGCTGCCATGCGATGAGGACGGATGCCCGTCTGTCACGGTGGCTCCCGTGGTCACTCCCGACGAGACACAGCACGCGGTGTTTTGAGGGCCGGTACTCGGCAGGGGAGAGGCAGGGCCGGAGTCCTGCTCCTTCTGCCGGAATCCTGCGCTCGCCGGGGTGCGATGACAGGGGAAATACCGTACCTTTACGGTCCCAAACCTGTGCGCCCTCCGGCCTTCCCGATGAACACCCTCACCCACGTCGAGCGCCTCGAACCCGCGCGCGGTGTCCGCCCCGGCTGGCGCGTCGTGGTCCCCTACGCGAGTGCCCCGGCTGCTCGCCGCACGTTCTACGACGCGGACCACGGCACCCCCGGCACCGCGCTCGACGCCGCCCTGCGCTGGCGCGACGAGGAGGCCGAGGCCGCCGCCCGCCGCGCCCCAAAAGTCATGCACCGCGTCCGCTCCGACGCCGAAGGCGCGCTCGTCCCGGGCATCGCGGTGACGCGCAAGGACGTGAGCGGGACGGTCTACCCCGTGATCCGCGCCTCCGTCCACACCGCAGACGGCCGCCAACGTACCCTCACCCGCTCCGTCGGGCGGCGCTCCGCCGAGGATGCGCTGCGGGAGGCCGTGGACTTCCGCTTCCGCGAGATGAAGGCCCTCCACGGCGACGACTTCCCCTACCGATCCTCCAGCGAGCTCTACGACGAGGCCCTCGCAGCGCTCCAGTCAAATCCGGTAGCCGAGGAGCTTGGGATTGCGGTTCCAGCCGAGTAGCTCGGCCATCGGAATTGCACGGGACTTGACGCCCATCGGCTTGCTCTCCGTCCAGACCTCGGCTAGCTTCGTCGTTCCCATCAGGGAGCGCACAGGTCGGGGACGTGCTAGCCCCCCGGCCGCCGGGTAGGAACCGTCGGGTCCAGGCCTGACCGACGTGTCCGGTTCGCGGTCTTTGGTGATTGGAGGTGCCGGCGTCCCCGTGACGTCGGCACTTTTTGTATCCAGGCACGGAAGGAAATAGGAGTGAGAGCACCTCTTTTTGCACCGTGACACTTGCATTTTTCGCACGTAATAGCGATCTTGTATCACGTCGGAGAGCGGTTCCTACCCGCCTCCGATTCCGCCGCTCAGCGGGTCTCCAATCACCAGACCAGCGCATCGGCCCGCCCCTTCCTACGGGAGCGGAACCCCGCTGCGCCCGTCGCAACCGCTCTCCTCATGGCTGTCGCCTCCCCGCTCCCTGCGGTCGCCCCGCTCTCGGCTCGACCTACCCTCGACACCGGCCGCCCCTACGGCTCTCCGTTCGTCCCCCTCACCACTGCGCCCGCCCCGAAGGACACGGCCCGCATCGAGCACGCTGCCGCACTCACCGCCGAGGCCGAGGCGTGGGTCGAGCACGCCGTCGCCGCCGGCATGCTCCCAGCCACGGCCCTCCGCAAGGCGCTCAGCGCCGTTGGCTTCTCGGTCCGCCACCGTGCCCGCGCCCTCGCCATCCCCAGCAAGCTCCGGGGCGTGAAACCGCACCAGGAGGCGGTCGCCCTCCTCGCTGGTTACGCCGACGGCCACCCGCGCGGGGGCCTCGGCCTCCCACTCAAAGCAGAGGTGACCGACGACGGGCACATCGCCGTGGACGTCCACTTGTCCGACGACGGGACGCTCTACCGACTTGGGTTCGTCCAGACCAAGCACGTCGCGTGGCTCCGCCCGCTCCTCGTCGGCGGTGCGGCGATCCGTCTCTCCGCCGTGACGGGCCGCACACCCGGCCGAACGATGGGCGTCAACGTCCTGTTCGCCTTCGTCGGCCGCGCCATCCACGCCCGCCGGTTCATGCTCGACGGCGAGCCTAGCCCATCGGCCAACGACATCGCCCTCACCCGCCACGCGGACGGTCGCACAGAGGTCCGCTTCGGCCGTGGCGCGGAGGCCACCGTGAGCGTCGGTCGCTACGAGTGGGGGTACGGGGGATCCGGCCCCGCCCGCCTCGCGCTCGCCGTGCTCTACCGGTTCGTCGACAGCCACGACGCGAAGACGCTCGCCCTGGCCTTCAAAACCGACGTGATCGCCACGGTCCCTCGCGCCGGCGTCACTCTCGAAGCCGCGTTCGTCCGCGCGTGGATCGCACGGCACCACGCCCACGCATAGCGGTCCCAACCGCAAGGAGCGCGGCGGGGGAGAGGACACTCCGACCAAGAGGCTCCCCCGCCGCATTCCTCCTACGACGATCTTCCCGTCGCTCACCTGCCCGCTGCCATGCACGACCTCGACATCATCGCGACGAGCACCCGCGCCCTCATGCGCGAGCTCGGCCGCGCCCACCTCGGCCGACCCCTCCAGGACCTCGGCTGGTCGTTCGCCTTCGACCGCGCCCGCCGTCGCCTCGGCCGCTGCCTCTGGAAGAAGGGCGACCGCCCGGTGAAGACGATCTCGCTCTCCCGCTCCCTCGCCGCCCGCGAAGGCTGGTCGCTCATGGAGGACGTCGCCCGCCACGAGATCGCCCACGCCCTCGACTACGAAACGCGGGGCCGCTCCGCCCACGATCGGAGGTGGAAGGCGTGGGCCCGCCGCTGCGGCGCCGACCCGACGCGCTGCTACGAAGGCGAGCTCGCCGACGACCCGACCTCCGCCTACGTCGGCCGCTGCCCGACGCCCGGCTGCGACCACACCCGCCCGTTCTACCGCGCCGTGACCTCGGCCTACTTCTGCCCCCGCTGCGAAGAAGCCGCTGACCGCGAACGCTCCTACCTCCGCGTCACCGAGCGCCGCTCCGGCCGCGTCCTCCACGGGGGCGGCTCCGAACCCACCCGGCCCACCGACTCGAAGCGACCGCCCAAATATCTCGGCCGCTGCCCTCGCTGCGGGGCGGTACGTCCCTTTGCCCGGCGACCGAAGCGCCGGTACGCCTGCGCCGCCTGCTGCCGGCACCACGCGGGGGGTCGCTTCGACCCGCGCTTCGAGCTGGTGATCGGCACGTCGCGTTGAGACGAGTCCGGTCTACGGCGCCGGTACCAACCCGGCAGCGGTGTGCAGTCGTACCAGCCCTCCATCATCGAGGTCTGGCTCGCTGCCACTCGGAGCAGCGAGGCTTCGCGGACTACGTGCTGTTCCCCCATCCCTTATTTTCCTTTATCCCCAATCGTAGGCGCAGCTACCTACAGGTTCTTTACTACTAGAAGAACTACCTACTACAGGTTGGTGCACCGTACTCCCCGAGAAGGTGTACCGTACTCCCCGCTTTTGAGGGAGAAGGTGTACCGTACTCCCCGCCGAAGGTGTACCGTACTCCCGTGGATAACTCGCGGTGGATCGTCTGCTTGTGGATAAGTAACTTCGTGACATGGACTCCCACGACGAACGCGACGCGAGCGGATCCCCCGACGGGACGCTCGACCAACGCCGGCGCGACCGCGCCGACCGCTACCTCGCGAGCGTCCACTCCATCCGCGCCTTCAACGCGAACGAGACGGGCGACCTCGCGTTCATGGGCCAGCCCCTGGTCCAGCTCACCCTCCCGCACACCGACCCCGGCGACGTCCCCTTCTACGAACGCCGCAACGGGGACACCGCCCTCGTCGTTGAGCGAGGCGTGATCGACCGTGACGGGAAGACGGAGCTCGCCGGCATCCCCTTCGGCGTCTACCCCCGCCTCGTCCTAGCGTGGGTGACGACAGAGGCCGTCCGCACGAAGAACCGCTCGCTCGCCCTCGGCGGCAGCCTCGCCGCGTTCATGGCCGAGCTCGGGCTGGAGCGGGGAGGGGAGACGTCGACCCGCCTCCGCGAACAGATGCGCCGGCTCTTCGCCGCCCGCATCGCGATCGTGAAGGCGGTCCAGGGCATGGACCGCACCTCCGTCCAGGTCGCCAGCCACACCCGCCTCTGGTGGGACGAGTCGGACCCCTCCGAGACGCTCGACATGGGCTCGACCATCCGCCTCACCGACGACTTCTACCGCCTCCTCGTCGACCGTCCCGTCCCCCTCGACATGCGGGCGCTCCAGGTCCTCAAGGACAGCCCGCTCGGCCTCGACCTGTACATGTGGCTCACCTACCGCGTGAGCTACCTCGGCCGCGAAGCCGTGATCCCGTGGACCGCCCTCGAAGCGCAGATGGGGGCCGACTACGGCGAGACGAAGAACTTCACGCGGAAGGCCAAGCGGGAGCTCCGCAAGATCAAGCTCGTCTGGCCCGAGCTCGACTACGCCACGCCGCGCGGCCGGCTCGTCCTGAAGCCGTGCCCG
>JBDUXZ010000009.1 GCA_039944855.1 Rhodothermales bacterium
CAACGTCGAGGTGACGGAGAACACGTTCGTGCCGGGCGCCCCCCGCGCCGACTTCACGATCACGCGGCTCGACAATACGCAGACGGGGACCTACGGGCTCATCGCCGCCTCCGCTTGCAACGCGACCGTGATCGACCCCGATCTGTCGAGTGACTTCCCGAACGGCGACGACGGCGGTAACGGCGCCTTCCTGGAGGCGGGCGGCATGCTGTCGGTCGAAGCCGAGCACAACACGGGCGCGGCCGAGGGGCACGGTGGCGGGGAGAACTTCAGCTGGGAGGCCACGGGGAGCTTCGCAGGGAGCAGCGGCGACGCCCTCCAGGCCATGCCCAACGTCGGCGCCAACGCGCAGGACACGGATCGTGGGCCGCGGCTGGACTACGCCGTGAACTTCGCGACGCCGGGGACCTACTACGTCTGGGCTCGTCTGAACGGCGACAACAGCGGGAGCAACTCGGTCCACATCGGACTCGACGGTGAGCCTGCCACCTACGGCCGCCAGGGGCTGGACTTCGACGGCAACGGCAACTGGCAGTGGGCCAACCGCGTCGACGGACGGAGCGGTTCGGACCGGGTCCGCGTCGAGGTGACCACGCCGGGCGTGCACACGCTCAACCTCTGGATGCGGGAGGACGGGACGCGCGTCGACAAGATCGTCCTGACGACCGACCGCGACTTCCAGCCGAACGGGAACGGCCCGGCCGAGAGCACGCGCGGTGGCGGTGAGGCCGGTGGTGGCGAGAACACGGAGACGATGAGCCCGGTCTACGTCAACTTCCAGCGCAGCAGCACGACGACGCCCGCCGGGTACCTCGCCGACACGGGCGAAGCCTTCGGCGACCGCGGCGACGGCCAGAGCTTCGGCTGGAGCGCGGCGAACTACGAGACCCGCGAGCGCGGGGCGAGGAGCGATAAGATCTACGACACGCTCAACCACATGCAGAAGAATGGGGTGAACAAGTCGTGGGAGATCTCGGTGCCGAACGGGGAGTACGAGGTCCGTCTCGTGATGGGTGACCCGTCCTACTCCGATCAGGTCAACACGGTGTCCGTCGAAGGCGTGACGGCTACCGACACCGACGGGGCCGACAACTACGACGAGCACAACCTCGTCGTCACGGTCACCGATGGCCGGCTGACGATCAGCCCGGCTCAGGGTGCGTCGAACGCGAAGCTCGCCTTCGTCGAGATCACGCAGGTCGGTGGTGGCGCCGCACGCGGTGCCGGTGGCGCGTCCGACACGGCCGCTCGCGGCGAGAAGGACGATGTGGAGGCTTCGACGCCGTACACGTTCGCGCTCGGGCAGAACTACCCGAACCCGTTCAACGCCTCGACCGCTATCGACATCGAGCTTCCCGAAGCCGCCGAGGTCCGCCTCGAAGTCTTCAACATGCTCGGGCAGCGGGTGCAGGTCCTCGCCGACGGCAGCTACGAGGCCGGGCCGCACAGCTTCCGCTTCGACGCCAACGGGCTCGCCAGCGGGACGTACCTGTACCGGATCACGACGCCGGACAACGTCTCGACCCGGCGGATGACGGTGGTCAAATAGCGCTGTGCTGCGTGTTGCGAGTCGTCGCTGACGGCGGCTCGCAGCACGCGACGCGCAGAGCGACGTAGACGATAGACGACGGAGGCCCGAGCACACACCGTGCTCGGCCCTCCGTTCATTGTGTCGCAGGGTGAGACACAACGGATCTTCCGTGGCGCTCGGGCAGACGGCGGCGGAAGGGGCTGGCCCGGCGTATTTTCCCGCGCGATCGCTCCCTTCTTCGTCTGCATTCATGGCCTCCTCCGACTCTCCCGTCACCCCCTACGACGCCCTTGCCGCTGGCTACGACGTCGTGATGGCCCACGTCGACTACGGCGAGTGGGCCGAGTACGTCCTCGACCTCTTCGAGGAGCACGAGGCGTGGCCGCAGTCCGTGCTCGAACTGGGCTGCGGGACAGGGAGCCTCGCGCTCGAGATGCAGGAGCGCGGGCCGCACGGCGGCTTCCGCTACCTCGCCACCGACCGCTCGCCGGCCATGATCCGCGTCGCCCGCGCGAAGGCGAAACTGCAGGGCCGCGCGGCGGGCCGCCTCCGGTTCGACGTGGCGGACTTCACGGACTTCGAGTTCGACGAGCGCTTCGACGCGGCGCTTCTGCTCTACGATGGGCTGAATTACCTCCTCGAAGACGAAGAGGTCGCCGTGATGCTGGCGCACGTCCACGACGTGCTCGCCCCCGGCGGCGTGTTCGTCCTCGACCAGAGCACGCCGACCAACTCCGTCAACAACGCCGAGTACTTCGGCGACGAGGGCGAGGCGGAGGCGTTCGCGTACGTCCGCCGCAGCGGCTACGACCCCGCGACGCGGCTCCACACCACGGAGTTCGACATGACCGTGGAGGGGGAGACGTACACGGAGCGGCACGTCCAGCGCGCCTACACCCTCGCCGAAATCGAGGCGCTCGTCGCGGCGTCGCCGCTGGAGACGGTCGCCGCGTACGACGGCTTCACCACCGACCCCGCCACCGAGGCGTCCGAGCGCATCCACTGGGTGCTGCGCCGGGCCGACTGAGCACGACGTTGATTCGAGCAATCCTATGATCCAGTTCAGCGACGTGGGCCTCGCCTATCCGACGCCGGAGGGCGGGAGCCGGACCGTCTTCGAGGACGTGACGTTCGAGGTCGAGCCCGGCAGCTTCGTCTACCTCATCGGGCAGACGGGGAGCGGGAAGAGCTCGCTCCTGAAGCTGCTCTACATGGACCGCGCGCCAGACCGCGGCGTCGTCCGCGTCGGCCACTACCGCTCGGATCAGATCAAGGCGAAGGAGATCCCGTACCTCCGGCGCTCGCTCGGCGTCGTGTTCCAGGACTTCCAACTGCTGCCCGACCGCGATGCGTACGAGAACGTCGCGTTCGCGCTCTACGCGACGGGCAAGAGCGGGAGCGCCGTCAAGCAGCGCGTGCTGCAAGTGATGGCGCGCGTCGGGCTGACGCACCGGCAGCGGGCGATGCCGCACGAGCTCTCCGGCGGCGAGCAGCAGCGGGCCTGCATCGCCCGCGCCCTCGCGAATGAGCCCTCCGTCCTCCTCGCCGACGAGCCCACCGGCAACCTCGACCCCGCCGTGGCCGACGGCATCCACGACCTCCTCATCCGGCTCCACCGGCAGGGGATGACCGTGCTGATGGCGACGCACGACTACCGCCTCGTCCGCCGCTTCCCCGCGCGCACGCTCGCGCTTACGAAGCGCCGCATCGTCGAGGTCGCGCCGGAGAGCCTGGTCGAGGGGGAGCGGACGGGCTGAGCCGCGACCGCCGGCACGTATTCCGCCCCATCGCATTCACGCCCGCTTCCTATATTCGACCGCCTGCGTTTCGCAGCCTGCGTTTTGGTGCCGCACGGCGCTTCCCACCCTCCCCCACGCATCGCCCACTTCATGGAAACCCTCGACAACATCATCAGTCGGCTGGAATACTTCGTCTGGTCGTGGCCGGAGATCGGCGGCGAGCTCTCGTTCATCGTGATCGCCCTCCTCGGCGTGGGCGTGTTCCTCACGATCCGGCTCGGGTTCATCCAGCTCCGCTATCTCGGCCACGGCATCGCCGTCACGACGGGGAAGTACGACGACCCCGATGAGCCGGGCGACGTGCCGCACTTCCAGGCCCTCACGACCGCGCTCTCCGCGACCGTCGGCATCGGCAACATCGCGGGCGTCGCGATCGCGATCCACTGGGGCGGGCCGGGCGCGCTCTTCTGGATGTGGGTGACGGCGCTCCTCGGCATGGCCGTGAAGTACTCTGAGGTCACGCTCGCGCAGCACTACCGCGTCGTGGAGTTCCCCGACCGCGAGTCGAAGGCGTGGGAGGGCTCGGTCTCGGGCGGGCCGATGTACTACATCGAGCGCGGGCTCGGCGAGAAGTGGAAGCCGCTCGCCGTGTTCTTCGCCGGCGCGCTTATGATCACGAGCTTCCTCACAGGGAATGCCGTGCAGGCGAACACCGTAGCCGACATCATCAACACCGAGTTCGGAGTGGAGGCGTGGATCACCGGGCTCATCACGGCGACGATCGTCGGGCTCGTGATCGTCGGCGGGATCGGGCGGATCGGGAAGGTGACGGGCGTGCTCGCCCCGCTGATGGCACTGATCTACGTCGTCGGCGCGCTGATGATCATCTTCGCCAACATCGGCGAGGTGCCCGGCGCGTTCGCGCTCATCTTCACTGAGGCGTTCAACCCGACAGCGGGCGTCGCCGGGACAGGCACAGGCGTCTTCCTCCTCACGATGATGTGGGGCGTCCGGCGCGGGTTGTTCTCGAACGAGGCCGGGCAGGGCTCAGCCCCGATTGCCCACGCGGCGGCGAAGACCGACGAGCCGGTGTCGGAGGGCGTCGTCGCCCTCCTCGAACCGTTCATCGACACGATCATCATCTGCTCGATGACCGGCCTCGTCATCATCACGACGGGCGTCTGGAACACCCCGATCCCGACCTCGATGGACCTCCGGTCGGGCGATGCGACCTACGTCATGCCCGACGAGCGCGGCGTCTTCGCCGGCGGCGATGCGCCCGAGCAGATCTTCGTCGAGGGCGGCATCCCCGTGATGCAGAACGGGCAGCGCTCGTTCGCGTGGCACGACGTGGCCGTCGAGCAGTTCTGGATCGATGAGTCGCGCGAGACGCCGTTCTCCGGCCGCATCATCCAGAACTACGACGACCCGGCGACGCCCGCGCGCGAGCAGTTGACCGCGGCCGTGGACTCGGACGGCAACGCCTACACCGTCCTCTTCGGCGATGCCGTGGAGACGGCCGCGCCGCTGACGAGCGCCGCCTTCGAGAAGGGGCTCGGCAACTACGGGCTCGGCGGGCTCGGCAAGCTCATCGTGCTCGTCTCCGTCCTCCTCTTCGCGATCTCGACGAGCATCTCGTGGAGCTACTACGGCGACCGCTGCGCGAACTACCTCTTCGGCTCGAAGGGCATCCTGCCGTACAAGGCCGTCTTCGTGGTGATGCACTTCGTCGGCGCCGTGGCGAGCCTCGCGACGATCTGGGTGATCGGCGACATCGCCCTCGGCCTCGTGACGTTCCCGAACCTCATCGCGCTCGTGATGCTCTCGGGGGTCGTCGTGAAGCTCACGAAGAGCTACTTCGAGCGGAAGCCGTGGCTCGAGAACGCCGAGGTCCACAAGCGCGTCGTGGCCGAGAAGAAGGCCGGCAAAAAGAAATTGTAAGCCCATCGCAGGGGCGGCCCACCGGTCGCCCCTGCGTGCATCCCCGCGTCCCCCATGCTCACCGTCGTCGACCACCCGCTGCTGCGGCGCGACCTCACGATCCTCCGCGACCGGACCACGCCGCACGGCCGGTTCCGCGAGACGATCGGCGACGCCGCCGCGATCCTCGCCTACGAGGCGATGCGCGACCTCCCGCTCGTGGAGGAGCCTATCGAGACGCCGCTCGAAACCACGCCGGGCTATCACCTCCGCGACGAGGTCGTGGTCGTGCCCGTGCTGCGGGCGGGGCTCGGGATGGTCGACGGGTTCATCCGCTTCCTGCCAGAGGCGCGCGTCGGCCACCTCGGGATGTACCGCGACGAGGAGACGCACGAGCCGATCGACTACTACGCCAACATCCCGAACTCGGTGGAGACGGGGATCGTGTTCGTCGTGGACCCGATGCTCGCCACCGGAGGCAGCGCTGACGCGGCGATCACGTTCCTCAAGAACGGCGGCGCGACGCGGCTCCGCTTCGTCTGCCTCGTCGCCGCGCCCGAGGGCGTCGCCCACCTCGAAGCGCGCCACCCCGACGTCGACATCGTGACCGCCACGCTCGACCGCGAACTCGACGCGAACGCCTACATCCGACCCGGCCTCGGCGACGCCGGCGACCGCATCTTCGGCACCTGACCCCGCACTCGATGAGTATCCGCGTCCTCTCGCTCCTCGCCGTGCTCCTCGCGGGGTCCGCCGTGCTCGCGCAGGTAGACCCCGCCGCCGACATGCCAGCGCAGGAGGTCGCGCCCGACGCGCCGGTCCTCCTCGACGAAGCGCCGGCGGAGGCGGCACCCGCCGCGCCGGTCGAGGCGCCGAAGCCCGCGCCGACGTGGCTCTCGCTCGTCCCCGCCCTCGTCGCGATTGCGGCGGCGCTCCTCTTCCGGCAGGTCATCGTGGCGCTCTTCGGCGGGGTGTGGATCGGGGCGTGGATCCACTACGGCACGCTCGGTGGCGCGTGGTACGGGCTCCTCGACACCGTGCAGGTCTACGTCCTCGACGCGCTCGCCGATGCTGACCACGCGGCCATCCTCATTTTTACGCTGCTGATCGGCGGGGTCGTCGGGATCATCCAAAAGAACGGGGGGACGAGCGGGATCGTTGGGATCGTGACGGACTGGGCGAAGTCGGCGCGGCGCGGGCAACTCGCCACGGCGCTCCTCGGCACCGCCGTCTTCTTCGACGACTACGCCAATACGCTCATCGTCGGCGGGACGATGCGGCCGATCACGGACAAGCTGCGGATCTCGCGCGAGAAGCTCGCTTACATCGTCGACTCGACGGCCGCGCCCGTCGCCTCGCTCGCGCTCGTGACGACGTGGATCGGCTACGAGGTCGGGCTCATCGGCACCGCGATCGACAAGCTGCCGACGTATGACGAGTCGGCCTATGCCGTCTTCCTCCAGTCGATCCCGTACAGCTTCTACCCGATCCTCGCGCTCGGCTTCGTCTACGCGATTGCGACCTCGCGGCGTGACTTCGGGCCGATGCTCCGCGCCGAGCGCCGCGCCCGCGAGACCGGCCAACTCTACCGGCCCGGCTCCGAGATCGAGCAGGCCGAGGCTGAGTCGAGCG
The DNA here is from genome assembly GCA_039944855.1 of Rhodothermales bacterium. Classification (NCBI taxonomy): domain Bacteria; kingdom Pseudomonadati; phylum Rhodothermota; class Rhodothermia; order Rhodothermales; species Rhodothermales bacterium. The sequence continues at coordinate 6,823 of JBDUXZ010000009.1, forward strand.
TGCTCGTCCCGAGCCCGGACACACCGCGCCGCGCATTCAACGCCATCATCCCTATCGTCGTGCTCGTCGTCGGCGTGCTCGGCGGGCTCTACGTCACGGGCGAGGGCGAGAGCATCCGTGAGATCATCTCGTCGGCCGATTCCTACAAAGCGATGATGTGGGCATCCCTCCTCGCCGCCGTCGTGGCCGTGCTGATGTCGGTCGGGCAGCGGATCCTCACGCTCGACGAGTCGATCAACGCGATGTATGCCGGGATGAAGGGGATGCTGCTGGCGATCATCATCCTCGTCCTCGCGTGGGCGCTCTCGGGCGTGAACGACGTGCTCGGCACGGCCGACTACCTCATCGCGGTGCTGTCCGGCAATGTCTCCCCGGGTTTCGTCCCGACGATTGTGTTCGTCCTCGCGGCGCTGACGGCGTTCTCGACGGGGTCGAGCTGGGGAACGATGGGGATCCTGATGCCGCTCGTCGTCCCGCTCGCCTACGGCGTGCTCGCCGCCGACGGGTTGCACACAAACGACGAGTACCACCACATCATCTACTCCGCCGTGAGCGCCGTCCTCGCCGGCGCCGTCTGGGGCGACCACTGCTCGCCGATCTCGGACACGACGATCCTCTCGTCCCTGGCGTCGTCGTGCGACCACATCGACCACGTTCGCACGCAGCTTCCGTACGCCCTCCTCGTCGGCATCGTGGCGATCGGGCTGGGGACGCTGCCGGCCGGGTTCGGCGCGCCGTGGTGGATCTGCCTGCCCCTCGGTGCCGCCGTCCTCCTCGCCGTCCTTCGCTTCGTCGGCCAGCCGGTCGAGGGTGAGCCGGAGGCGGCGTGAGCTTCGACGTCCTGTACCTCGACAACCACCTCCTCGTCGTCGCGAAGCCGGCGGGGATGCTCGTGCAGGAGGACGCGACCGGCGACACCGATCTGCTGACGCTCGGCAAGGCATTTCTGAAGGATAAGTTCGACAAGCCGGGCAACGTCTTCCTCGGCCTCGTCCACCGGCTCGACCGCCCCGTGTCGGGCGTCCTTGTGCTCGCGCGCACGTCGAAGGCGGCGTCGCGGCTGAGCGATCAGTTCCGCCGCCGCGCGCCCGACAAGCGCTACCTCGCCCTCGTCGAAGGCCGGCTCGCGGGGCAGGGCACGCGGGAGGACTGGCTCGCCAAGATCGACCGGAGCGTCCGCGTCGTGAAGCCCGGGCACCCGGAGGGCAAGCGGGCGGAGCTGCGCTGGCGCTCGATCGCCACGGAGAAAACCAAAAACGGCTCCGTTAGCCTCGTCGAGGTCGAGCTCGTGACGGGGCGAGCGCATCAGATCCGCGTCCAACTCGCCGCGCTCGGCCACCCCATCCTCGGCGACCTCCGCTACGGCGCGGAGCGCGAGTTCGACGGCCGCAACCTCGCGCTCCACAGCTACCGGCTGGAGATCGAGCACCCGACGAAGCGCGAGCCGATGGCCTTCTCGGTGCTTCCGCCCGCGACGTGGCGCGGTTACTTCGACGGACTCGTGCGCGACGCCGTCGCCGCGCCGTGAAGGGGGCTGGCTACATCGTCCTCGCGGCCGTGCTGTGGGGGCTGCTCGGGCCGGTGGCGCGGCTCGCGTTCGACGAGGGCGTGGCGCCATTTGAGGTGGCGTTCTGGAGGGCGGTGATCGCGGGCGTGCTGTTCGTCGGACACGCGGCGGTCGTACGGACCGGCGGGGTGGCGCGGCGCGATCTGCCGGGCATCGTCGGGTTCGGAATTGTCGGCGTGTCGGTGTTCTTCGCGTCGTACCAACTCGCGGTCGAGGCGGGCGGGGCAGCGCTGGCGTCGGTGCTGCTCTACACGGCGCCGGCGTGGGTGGCGGTGCTGAGCGTCGTCGTGCTGCGGGAGCGGATGACGGCGCTGAAAGGCGTGGCCGTCGCGCTGACGCTCGCAGGCGTCGCGGGGATCACGCTCGGCGGGGGCGGGAGCGTGCGGTGGTCGGCGGCGGCGCTGGGGTGGGGGCTCGTCGCCGGGTTCAGCTACTCGCTCTACTACCTCGTCGGCAAGCACTATTTCATGCGGTACGGCACGGCGGCCGTGCTCGCGGTCGCGCTCCCGCTCGGGGCACTCGGGCTGGCCCCGTTCGTAGATTTTGCCCCGAAGTCGGCCGTGGCGTGGGCTGCGCTGGGCGCGATCGGGCTCGTCTCAACGTACGGCGCATTCCTCGCGTATGCCCGCGGCGTTCGCACGATGGAGGCGACGCGGGCGAGCGTCGTCGCGACGCTGGAACCCGTCGTGGCCGCCGCCGTGGCGTATGCGTGGTGGGGCGAGCGCTTCAGCCTGTGGGGCTACGCCGGGGCCGCGCTCATCCTCGCCGCCGTGCTCGTCGCCGTCCTCGATCCGGCGCCGCGCCGTCCGTAGACGCCCTTTCCCTCGGCCTCGTACAGACGCAGCATGCTGCGTCTCTACCCTTCGATTCTGACGCATCCTATCATCATGGACCTCATACTCACTCCGTTCGAAATCCGCGTCGCCAGTGCCCTCGCCGAGAAGGCGCTCGCCACGCCAGATTATTACCCGATGTCGCTCAACGGCCTCGTCGCCGCCTGCAATCAGAAGACCGGGCGCGACCCCGTGCTGGAGCTGAGCGGCGACGACGTGGCGCACGCGCTCGACAGCCTGATGCGGAAGCACCTCGCCGGGACGAGCGAGGGCGCGGGCAGCCGCGTCACGAAGTACCGCCACCTGCTCGACCATCACTTCGGGCTCGGGGAGGGCGCAGTCGCCGCGCTCGCCGTGCTGATGTTGCGCGGGCCGCAGACGGTCGGCGAGGTCCGCAGCCGGACGGGGCGAATGCACGACTTCGACTCGCTCGAAGCGACGGAGGCGACGCTGCATACCCTCGCCGAGCGGGACGAACCGCTGGTCGTCGAACTGCCGATTCAGCCGGGCCGGAAAGAGGCACGGTGGGCGCATCTGCTGGCCGGAGCGCCGGAGATCGAGGCGGGAGAAACGACGGCGCCCGCATTCTCTCCAACGATGCAGGCAGCCCGCGCCGAGGGCGACCGGATCGCCGCGCTGGAGGAGCGAGTAGAGGTGCTGGAAGATGAGCTTCAGTCGCTCCGCGAAGCGTTCCGAGATTTTCGTTTGCAGTTCGAATGAGCGGGATGTGTTTCGTTGTGCTGGGGTGACATAACGGTGGCAGTAGCGTTGTGTATCATGAGGGGTTAACCAGCCGGAGACCCCGATGAAAACGAACGAACTCAAGACCCCGGAACCGACGAACGAGCAGATCGCAGACGTGCTGGAGCAGATGGCCGCCGTGCTCGAAGAGCGGAACGTGAACCCCTACCGGATCGGCGCCTACCACGCTGCTTCGAAGACGATTCGCGAGCACGCGCAGCCGCTCGCCGATCTCTACGCCGACGGCGGCGTCAACGCGCTCATGGAATTGCACGGCGTCGGCGAGAGCCTCAGCGCCCACATCGCCCGCTACATCGAGACGGGCCAACTCGGCCGCCGCACGCGCGACGACGATACGTTCGACCCCGTCGTCCTCTTCGCGTCGATCCCCGGCGTCAGCCGGGCCCTCGCGCAGCGGATCGTCGACGAACTCGGCGTGACGACGCTCGACGCGCTCGAACGGGCGACGTACGACGGCCGCCTCGCGGAGCTGAAGGGCGTGGGGCGGCAGACGCTCGCGGCGCTGCGGCTCCAGCTCAACAGCCTTCTCCAGTGGACCGCGCTCGAACGCCGCCAGCGCGTCCGCCGCGATGCGTATCGCCTCGCGACGCTCGCCGAAACGCAGCCCGAGCCACCGCAACCGCCACGCACGCCGGCCCCGGCCGTGTCGCCACTCCGGCGCGCGGCCTGAGCCGTCACGTCCCGCGCTGATCCGCGAAATCGAGGAAGCGGGCGGCGACGGCAGCGGCGAGGTCGGGCGAGTTGCCCCACGCCCGGTTGTTGGCGATCACGAGGAGCGTGCCGTCGGCGTCGATCGTGCGGTAGGCGAGCGCCGTCGCCTCGTCGACCATCTGCCGGGCCTGCGTCGTCCCGGCGAGCGCCTCGGCCGGTCCCTCGAACGGGTACGCCGCGGCGAACGCCTCGCCGTAGGCCATTCCGCGCGGGTTGAGCAGGCGGAGCACCACGTCGCCGTTCGCGGATGTGAGCCGCCCGCCGACGCGCTCCCACTGCTCCTTGATCGCGGGGAGGTACTGCCAGTGGCTGAACACGAAGCCGAGCCCGCGTGCTGCGAGCCAGTCGACGTAGGCCGGAACGATCAGGTGCGGCGAGCGGACTTCGAGGTGGATCGGCACGTCGTTCGGCACGTCGCGGAAGAACCCGTCGAGGTTCGCGACGAACGTGTCGGGCTCAGGGCTCTCGGCGACACGGGTGTATTCCTGCTCGAAGAGGACGCCGCGGAGGCGATCGCCGAGGAGCTTGGCCGCCGGTTCGAGGAACTGACGGGTGAAGGCGTCGGCGTCGAGGTACGTCGGGTTGTCCTCGTAGCGCGGGCCGCCTTTGCCGCCGCGCCGGAGCGTGCGGGCGGCGTAGGCCTGCGGCGCTTTTAGCAGAAACCGGGCGTGGTCGGGCGCGTGCTCGGCGTAGGTCTGGAGGACGAAGTAGTTCGAGCCCGGCTCGCCGTCGTCTTCGAGGAGGGGGCGGTAGAACGTGAAGTCGATCTCGAGCACCGAGAAGTGCTCGAAGTAATCCGCGACGGATGCGATCGGGAGCTGCCGCTCCTCGAACGTGTCGCGGCCGACGCGCTTCTTCCGCGTCTGGATTTCGCCCCGCCAGCGCTCGGGATAGACCTGCCCGATCCACGCGGCGTAGCGGTCGGAGGCGGTGCCGAAGGCGAGGCGGGGGTGGACGTGCCGGAAGTCGTAGCGCGCAAGATCGGCGCGGCGAACGTCGGCGTCAGGCAGGGCGTCGGGCATGGGCGGCATCGGTCGGGCGGGGCGTCTCGTCGACGCGGCCGGCCGGCTCGTCGTTCCGGTCGGCGCTCCGGTCCGCGCCCCGGCGCTTGAAGCGGCGCTTGACGGCGAACACCGTCATCACCGAGCCGGCGGCGATGAAGAGGTGGTATTCCATGATCCGCCAGGTGATGATCGTCGGGCCGACGAGCCACTTCTCTGAGATCAGCGGGGCGAGGAAGAGGAGGTAGAGCCCCTCAATCCCGCCCGATCCACCCGGCGTAGGTACGGCCATCGAGGTCAGGATCATCGCTCCGGTGCGGACGAAGAAGGTGAACGCATCGAGCATCGGGTACACGCTGAGCACGACGAAGAGGAGCGTGGCGTAGCGCGAGAGCCACACGCCTGCCGACCACAGGAAGCCGAAGACGAAGAAGCGCGGGGGCTGTCCGCGCAGCACGGCCGCCTGCCGCCGGAGCTGGACGAGCTCGCGCCGGACGCGCCCCTCGAACCGCTTCAGCCACTTCATCCCGACGATCCACGTCGCCACCCGCTCCAGGATCTCCGGCCGGATGAGCGTCGCGTACGCGAAGAACACGGCCCACCCCATCATCCCGATGAAGAACGCCGTGATCGTCCCCGCGCCGACCGCGCCGAGCGCGGGCGGGAAGACGTCGATGTAGATCGTGGCGAGGAGGATGAGCGGGATCGAGAACGCGAACCAGATCTGGTCCATCAACATCGAGAACAGCAGGATCGCCGTCGCCTCACCGACGGGGATATCGTTGTCCTTCGCCACGAAGTACGCCGCGAGGGGCGCGCCGCCGACGGCGGAGGGCGTGACGGCCGACATGAAATCCCACGCCACCGCGCCTCGGATGCCGCCGAGCAGGGTCACCGTTCCCTGCGAGATGTAGCGCAGGCGGCTGCCGCCGAGCAGGATCCGCAGCCCGACGGCGGCGAACGCGAGCCACAGCAGGCCGCCGTTGAGGTCGCGCGCCATCTCGCGGAACGTGCCCGGCTCGTACGTGACGTACAAGATCGCGGCCAGCACGCCGACGCTGAGGAGCACCGGCACGAGCAGCCCCCGCAGCGAGAGCCGCTTCTGCGGGTCCACCTCCTCGCTGACCTCGGGCGGCAGCGCGGATTCGTCGAAGGAGAGGGGAGCGGGCGGGGGCATGCGGGCAAGAAGAGCGAGCGGCGGCGGAAGATAGGGTTCGCCGGAGCAGGGTCAGGCGCGGGACGGTGAAGAGTGCGCCCGAATCGAGCGCGCCGTTCTACGGGGCCGGAGCGCCGGAGGTGTCATCCTCAATGGCCGCTCTGAGCTTCTGGTACGTGTCGCGCAGTGCCTCGGGCACGACGCGCACGTCGGCGGTGACGGGCATGAAGTTCGTGTCGCCGCGCCACCGGGGGACGAGGTGGACGTGGAGGTGGTCCGGGATCCCCGCTCCGCTCGCGGCCCCTTGATTGAGGCCGACGTTGAACCCGTGGGGGGCGAGGGTCTGCCGGAGCCACCCCATCGCCCGGCCGATGAGGGCGGCGAGCTCGGCCTGCTCCGCCGTCGTGAGGGCTTCGTAGTCGGTGACGGCGCGGTAGGGGACGAGGAGGAGGTGGCCGTTATTGTATGGGTACAGGTTCATCACGACGAACAGATACTCGCCGCGCCAGAGGACGAGGTGCTCGCTGTCGCGTTCGGGCGCGGCGGCGATCCGCGAGAACACCGAGCCTTCGCCGTCGGGGCGGTGCTCCTGCTCGGCGTCGTGGAGGTACTGCGAGCGCCACGGGCTCCACATGCGGTCCATCGGATCGGGGATCGGAGAGGGAGAGAGGGAAGGCGAATCTACGATGGAGCCGGCCGCCGCAGCGCGGCCGGACACGCCGCTGTCATCGGGACGCCCGTACTTTCGCTCCTCCCACGCCACCCGATCCGATGCGCCGCGCCGACCTCCACACGCACACCACCGCCTCCGACGGGCGGCTCTCGCCGCCGGGCCTCGTGCAGAAGGCCCACCTTCGCGGTCTCGCCGCCCTCTCCATCACCGACCACGACACGCTCGCGGCTTATCCCACGGCCATCCTCGCCGCCGAAAAAGCCGGGATCGAGCTGATCCCCGGCGTGGAACTGAGCGCGAACGTGCACGGCCACGACGTCCACCTCCTCGGCTACGGGTTTGACCTCGCCGACGCCGGGCTGCGCGCGCACCTCGCCCGCTACCGAGAGGAGCGAGTCGGCCGCGCACGGGAGATGGTGGACCGGATGGCGGCGCTCGGCTATCCCGTGGCGTGGGAGCGGGTGCTGGAGATCGCCGGGGGCGGGGCGATCGGACGGCCGCACGTCGCCCGCGCCATCGTCGAGGCCGGGCACGCGGAGACGATCCAGGGCGCGTTCGCCGCGTTCATCGGCGACGACGCGCCGGCGTTCGTCCCGAAAGGCGAAGCCACGCCGGAAGAGTTGATCGCGTTGGTTCATGCGGCGGGCGGCGTGTGCACGATCGCCCATCCGGCTACGTTCGTCCGCGTCGCCCTCGTCGAGCGGCTCGTCGCGGCGGGCCTCGACGGGATCGAGACGGTCCACCCCGCGCACGACGCTGACCTGCAGGCGTATTGGCGCGGGATCGCGCACCGCTTCGGGCTCATCGAGACCGGTGGCTCCGACTACCACGGCTTCGGCGAGCACGACGACGAGCGGTTCGGGACGTACACCGTGCCGGCCGAGCGCGTCCGGCGGCTGCGGCGCGCGGCGTGAGGGCACGGCAGTCGGCCTTGCGAAACGGCACGGTGTGCGTATACTTCCCCCGTTTCTCCGACGTAAAACGTGATGCGTGAAACGTAAGGACGCCGGGCGCCCGGCATCCCCACGAGCCACCCCGACCGTTTTGCGTTTCACGTTTCACAGCCCCATGCCCAACGTCATCGAAGGATCGCTCGTCGCCTCCGAAGCCAGGTTCGCGATCGTAGCCGGCCGCTTCAACGAGTTCATCACGCGGCCCCTGCTGGAGGGCGCGCTCGACGCGCTCCGCCGCCACGGCGCCGACCTCGACGCTGTCGATGTGGCGTGGTGCCCCGGCGCGTTCGAGATCCCGCTCGTGGCGAAGAAGATGGCCGCGTCCGGGACCTATGACGCCGTGATCTGCCTCGGCGCCGTGATCCGCGGCGCGACTTCGCACTACGACTACGTGGCCGGCGGCGTCGCGAGCGGGATCGCCGAGGCGGCGTCGAGCACGGGCGTGCCCGTCCTCTTCGGCGTGCTCACGGTCGACTCCATCGAGCAGGCGATCGAGCGCGCCGGGACGAAGGCGGGCAACAAGGGCGCCGAGGCGGCCGTCGGCGCGATCGAGATGGTGAACCTCCTCCGGCAACTCTGATTCTCTTTTCTCACCTCCGCATCGAGTACCGCATCGAGCCGTTCGTTACGCCCCAGTTTTGAATCCTCGCGCGGCAGCCTGCCGCGCTCTCTGCCGATCCACCCTGGAGCTTTCGCCGATGCGTTCCCTGCTCGTTCTCCTCTTCGCCGTCCTCCTCCTCGCGCCCGCCGCAGCCGCTCAGAACGAGCGGTGGCAGGCGCAACCCTCGCTCCGCAACGTACAGGCGCTGGGCGCATCCGAGACCGCCGTGTGGGTGGGGACGGAGGGCGGCGTCTACAGCTACACCCTCGCCTCAGGCGAGATCGAGCGGTTTACCCCCGTGCAGGGCCTCAGCCGCGTCGACGTGCAAGCTATCACGTATGATGGCGCGCGCGATGCGGTGTGGATCGGTTACGCGGACGGCGTGCTCGACCGCCTCGATGTGCCGACCGGCGCCGTCGAGTCGTTCTTCGACATCGCACAGGCTACGCGGTTCAGCTCCCGCGGCATCAACCGGATCGAGGTGGAGGCCGACTCTCTGCTGATCGCGACGGAGTTCGGCGTCGTCGTCTTCGACGCGGCCCGCAATGAGGTGAGCGACACGTACGAACGCTTCGGAACCCTCCCAGCGGCCTCGTCCGTCGGCGACGTGCTCGTCGCGCCCCTCCCGGACGGGCGGCCCGGCCTGTGGGTCGGAACGAGCCAGGGCATCGCATACGCACCGCTGACGACGCCCAACTTCCGCGAGCCTGCGGCTTGGACGGCCGATCCCCAATCTCCGGAAAACGTGCTCGCCCTCGCGTTCTTCGACGAGACGCTCTTCGCCGGCACGGAGCGGATCCTCGACCAGCAGGGCCGCGTGGTCGCGGTGGGAGGAGGATTTGCGCGAGGGGCAGACGGCGGGTGGGAGCGCTTCATCGCGGAGGAGCAGTCGCTTACCGAGTGGCTCGTGATCGACGCGGGCCTGATTGGCGTCTCTCAGTTTCGGATCCTTCTTTTAGACGGCGACGGCGGGCTGCTGCGGTTCGACATCGGCGGCGTGTCTGGTCTGCAAGCGGGCACGCTCGGGCCCAACGGCGAGGTCTGGACCGGCGACCAGTTTCAGGGGCTCGTCCGCTATCCCGACCTCGCTACGGTGGCCGCCGGTACGATCGAGCCCACGTTCCAACTGATTCCCAACGGTCCCGAAACGAACAACATCCTCGCGCTCGACGTCGCGGAGGGCGGCGCCGTCTGGGCCAGCTACGAAGCGCCGTCGCCTGTCGTCAACGGCTTCGGCCGGTTCGACGGGACGACGTGGACGAATCTCTCCTTCGACAACGGCGCCCTCCCCGATTGGGCCTCGATTTCCGCCATTCACGTCGACGATTTCGGGAACGTGTGGGCGGGCTCGGGGGACGTGAACCGGGGCCGGGGGGTGTTTCAGTACACGCCGGAAGGCGAGATCGTCCACTACATTCCGGCCAACTCCTCCCTCCTCCCATCCGCTCCGGGATCCCCGAATTACGTCGTAACCCCTGGGCTCGACACGGACGACGAGGGGCGGCTGTGGGTCTCGAACCGGTTCGCCTCGCCGGGGCTCCACGTCCGCACGCCCGATGGAGAATGGCAGGGGCTGAACCGGCCGAGCAACGTGCCGTCGAGCATCACCTTCACCAAGGTGTACGTCGACTCGTTCGGGCAGAAGTGGCTCACGACTCGCTCCGCCGTTACGACGGGGGGGACGGGGATCGTCGTCCTCGACACACGCGGGACGCCGCTCGACGCGAGCGATGACCGGGCGGCCATTGTGCAGAGCGTGGGGTCGGTCGGGACCGGGTTGCCGGACGCGCAGGTGAACGCGATCGTCGAGGACCGGAGCGGGCGGATCTGGCTGGGGACGGACCGCGGCCTGGCGACGATTTTCTCGCCCGGCTCGGCCTTCGCCGGCGACCTCGCCGCGCAGATCACGTGGGCCCGCACGCCCGACGGCGCATCGTTCTTCCTCCGCGACCTCCGCATCTTCGACATCGCTGTTGACCCGGCCGACCGGAAGTGGCTGGCCTCGACCAGCGGCGTCTGGCTCCTCAACGCCGAAGGCGACGAGGTCATCGCCAACTTCACGACGGAGAACTCGCCGCTGCCGTCGGACGTGGTCGTAGCCGTGGCGGTAGACGAGGAGAGCGGGGCGGTCCACTTCGCCACGAGCGGTGGACTCTACACCTACCGAGGGGATGCCATCGCAGCGTCCCCCACCGCCGAGGACCTGTTCGTCTACCCCAATCCGGTTCGTGGAAACGGTGGGCCGCTCCCCGAGATCGCCATCACAGGGCTCGTGGACGAGGCCGACGTGCGCGTGCTGACCGTCGATGGACAGGTCGTTGCCTCGTTCCAGACGCGCGGCGGCAGCACGCGGTGGGACGGACGGGATCAGCGGACGGGCCGCTTCGTGCCGTCCGGGGTTTACATCGTGGCGGCGTCCGGGCAGAACGACGAGGGGACGGCGTACGGGAAGGTCGCAGTGATTCGGTGACGCCGAGATCCGGTGACGGCTTGAAGGAATATTCGCGGCGCGGTGGACGGGGACCGGTTGAACAAGCCGGAGGCGCCGACGTATCTTAGTCGCTCCTCACGCCCCGCGTGGGGACATGGTGCCTGTAGCTCAGCTGGTTAGAGCGCCGGATTGTGGTTCCGGAGGTCGTGGGTTCAAACCCCATCAGGCACCCCGCTCGGCCGGGCCGCTCGCGTGGCCCGCTCGAGTTCATGCCGCGTTCGTCTAGGGGTTTAGGACGCCGCCCTTTCACGGCGGTAACACGGGTTCAAATCCCGTACGCGGTACCGAAGAAGGCCCGACGCTGCATCAGCGCCGGGCCTTCTTTGCGTCGTGTCGGTACGGTTCGCGCGCCCGTTACCGGAGTCCGGGGATGTGCCGCAGCAGCCCGACCCCCTTCGTCACGAGATCGGCGAAGCGTTCCTGCGTGAGGCCGAGGTTGGACGGCGTCAGCGGGCCGAGCAACTGGACCGCCACCGTCTGCGCTTCGGTGTACTCGTGGATCCCCTCGCGGCCGTGGCGGCGCCCGACGCCGGACTGCTTGAACCCGCCCATCGGCGCGTCCGTCGAGCCCCACGAGGCCATGAAGGCGTCGTTGACGTTGACCGTCCCGCACTCGATCCGCTCGGCGAGGCGGCGGCCGGCGGCGAGGTCGCGCGTCCACACACTCGCGTTGAGGCCGTAGCGGCTGTCATTCGCGAGGGCGACGGCCTCGTCGTCCGTCGTGAACGGGTAGACGGCCACGACGGGGCCGAACGTCTCCTCGCGGTAGAGCGTCATGTCCTGCGTCACGCCCGTCAGCACGGTCGGGGCGAAGAAGAGCGGGCCGATGTGGGGGAGCGGCTCCCCGCCCGTCACGATTGTCGCGCCCTTCGCCACGGCGTCCTCGACGTGCTCGGTGACTTTATCGAGCTGCTCCTGCGAGACGAGCGAGCCCATGTGCGCCGAGAAGTCGTAGCGCGTGTTCAGCTCCATCGCCTCCACCGCTTCAGCGAAGCGCGCCACGAAGTCGTCGAAGATCGACTGGTGCACGTAGAGCCGCTCGGCCGAGATGCAGAGTTGGCCGGATGAGGAGAAGCACGCCTGCAGCACGCCGTCGACGGTGCGGTCGAGGTCGGCATCGGCGCGGACGACGAGCGGGTTCTTGCCGCCGAGTTCGAGCGAATAGCCCTTGAGCTGGCTCGCGGCCTGCTCCGCCACGATCCGCCCGACTTCGGTGCTGCCGGTGAAATGGAGGTGGTCGGTCTCGTCGATCAGCGCGCCGCCGATCTCCTCGCCCGAGCCTGGGACGACGTGGAAGACCTCGGGCGGGAGGCCCGCTTCGTAGAGCAGCTGGACGCCCCAGAGCGCCGAGAACGGGGTCAACTCCGCCGGTTTGAGGACAATCGTGTTGCCGGCAATCAGGGCCGGGATGGCGTCGGTGATCGCCATCGTGAGCGGGTAGTTCCACGGCGCGATGACGCCGACGACGCCCTTCGGGTGCTGGTGGACTTCGGTCTGCGTAAGGAAGGGGAGGAACCCGCTGCGACGTTCTGGCCGGAGGTGCCGCTCGCCGTGGATCCCGTAGTACCGGCTGACGATCGCCACGTCCATCAGTTCTGTGTACGCGTCGAGGCGGGTCTTGCCGCCCTCCATCTGGATGATGTCGAGCCCCTCGGCCTGCCGTTTCAGCAGGAGGTCGTGGTAGCGGAGGAAGATGCGGGCGCGCTCGGCGACGGGGCGCGCGGCCCAGTCCTTCTGCGCGCGGCGGGCGCGGGCGACGGCGTACTGCACGTCGTCGGGTCGCCCCATCAGCACCTCGCCGACGGGCTCGCCGGTGAAGGGGCTCGTGACGGTGTGGCTTTCGTGGTGGCCGCCGAGGAGCGTCGCGCTGGATGCGAGGCGGGAGAGGAGCGCGCTCGACACGCGGGGCGGGAGGGAGGACGCGTTGGGGGCAGCGAACGTCTGGGCGAGAACGGGGTCCTGTACTTGCATGGTAGCGGGGAACGTCAAGAGGAGAGGGAGGGCGCGGGGCGCGGGATCACGGCGCGGGCGCCGGCGCGGAGGGCGAGCAGGAGGGCTTGCGGGAGGACCGCCGCGTGGAGGGCTTGCGGGAGGACGGCCCACAGCAGCACCGTGGCGACGGTCGTGATGGCGGTCAGCCCCCAGTAAACCCGCATCCCCCCGCCGTGGTTGCGCCGCGCGAGGGCGACGGCGGCAACGAGGTGCGTCGGCCACGCCCACAGCAGGTTCGCGTTGGGCCCCGTTACCGAGTGCTCGGTCCCCAGCCAAAGCCACGCGATGACGACCCCCACGAGCCCGACGACGCCGAAGAGCGCCACGTCGTATCGCCGGAGCGCGCGTTCGCTCGTTTTCCCCATCCGCGCGGCGACGGTCAGACCCGCGCCGAAGGCGAAGAGGAGCCAGCCGACGAGCGTCGGCCAGTCGAACGCCTCGTCCGGCATTCCGGCGCCGGGCACCCAGAAGAGGGTGTCGGTCGCCGCCACGAGCGGGCGGCCGTCGAACGTCGCCGCGTCGAAGGCACGCAGGAGTTCGAGCGGGAGGAACATCGCCTCGCGCCGCGTGGCGTCGCGGTCCGTCGGTGCGCCGAGGCCGAGGTCGATGCCGAAGTCGGTGAGGGGCGCGGCTTCGAGGTAGGGCTGGATGAGGTCGCGGAAGCTCGCGCCGGCGGGTCGATAGCCGCCGTAGTCGAGCCGCTCGCCGAGGGCGCGTTCGAGCGCATCGCGGGGCCGCGTCGAGCAGTTATCGAAGAAGAAGTCGTAGCGGTAGGCGCGGTTCGCGGGGAGGTAGTTCGTTTCGAGGAAGCGGAAGAGGTCTTGCTTGGCGTCGGGCGGCAGGGCGAGCCGCTGCTCGATGATCGGGCGGCCGAGGTAGCGGTACTGCGCGAGCGTCTGCTCGAACGACGCGACCGAGAGCTGGTAGTCGAGCAGGCCGCGCGCGAAGCGGGCGATGAAAAACGGCTGGTCGAAGTCGAACGTGCCGTAGTTGTACGTCCGGTCGAGGCCGAGCGCGGGGTCCGTGATGCGGTAGGCGGTGTGGCCGAAGAGGGAGTAGACCTCGTCGCCGGGCAGCATCGTGAGGAGCGAGACCTCGGCGGCGGGCGAGAGCGCGGGCACCAACAGGTCGAGCACCGGCCGGTCGAGCACCGGCGGGTCGGGCTGCGCGCGGGCGGCGGCCGACAGCAGGAGGGCGAGGGCGAGGAGGCGTAGCGGCATGGCGCGGAAGATAGTGCGGTGGGAAGGGGGATGCGGCGACGCATCGCGGGTGGATCGGCAGCGGAGTAGGGCCTACCTTCGATCCCCGTATTCCGATTCCCGACTCCCGACTCCCGACTCCTCACCCGTGAACCGAACCGACCGCGCCCGCCTCACGCTCAAACGACTCCGCGAGGCGATTTCGCGCCCCGAGACCGAACTCCAGTACCGCACCGAGTTCGAACTGCTCATCGCCGTCATCCTCTCAGCGCAGTGCACCGACGCCCGTGTCAACCTCGTCACGCCCGACCTCTTCGCGGCCTACCCGACACCCGCGGCGATGGCCGAGGCCGAGGCCGACGAGATCTTCCCGTACATCCGCTCCGTCTCGTACCCCAACAACAAGGCCGTCGCGCTCGCGTCCACGGCGCGCACGCTCGTCGAGGCGTTCGGGGGCGAGGTGCCGCGCACGCACAAGGAGTTGATGACGCTGCGCGGCGTCGGGCGGAAGACGGCGAACGTGATCGTCGCCGTCGCCTTCGACGAGCCGGCGATTGCGGTCGACACGCACGTCTTCCGCGTGGCGAACCGGATCGGGATCGTGGACGATGCGCCGACGCCGCGCGCGGTCGAGGACGGCCTGCGCCGCGTGATCCCCCGCGACGCGTGGGGCGAGGCGCACCACTTGCTGATTCTGCACGGCCGCTACACCTGCACCGCCCGCAGGCCGAAGTGCGAGATCTGCCCGCTCACCGATATCTGTCGGTACTACGCCCGGCTGCAGAAGCTGCCCGCCCCCATCCCCGGCCTCGACGCGAAGCGGGGCACGTACTTCTGCAAGACGAACGGTCGCTACTTCGACGAACCCGCGATGAAGACCGACCGCCACGGCGTCGAGCAGATCGCCGATCCCGTCTCCGGCTCGATGAACGTGTTCGTCACGAAAACGGGCGAGACGACGAAGCGGGTGAAGGATTACCGGATCGGCTGAGGCGAGCGCGCTCCGTCGAGAAGCTCCGTGAGACCTTCCGCCGTGTCATCCCGAGCGCAGCCGAGGGATCTCTAATGAGCCTCGCCGTGCCCCGGCGATATCCTTCGACAAGCTCAGGGACGCATCCCGGAGCGACGTGGCAGCCCCGGCGGGTTCAGCGGAGCTACTCTCCAACAGATCAGCAAACCGTGGGAGATGGGCTGCGCCGAGCCCTGCGGGGTTGCCGCCCTCCCTCCGGTCGCTCGCAATGACAATGGTAGTAGGGCGCTTCAGCGTCCTTGTGCTCGTAAGCCCGGTGGTTCACGGCCGGGCGACGCTCGCCTTTGTTGAGCCGAGCGCGGCGGGGTCCACGCCTCGTACTTTCTAGCGTCCCTTTCGCTCCTCGCTGCCTCGCCGTGTCCTTCCTCTCGGAGTTCAAAAAGTTCGCCCTGCGCGGCAACCTCGTCGACCTCGCCATCGGCTTCACCGTCGGCGCGGCGTTCTCGACGGTGGCGAAGTCGCTCGTGGACGACCTCCTCATGCCGCCGCTCGGCCTGCTCCTCGGCCGGACCGACTTCTCCGACGCGTACGTCCTGCTGCGAGCGGGGGAGGGGGCACCCGAGCCCTACGCCTCGCTCGTGGCCGCGAAGGCGGCCGGCGCCACGACGCTCAACTACGGGTCGTTCCTTACGAACGTCCTCACCCTGCTCCTCGTCGCGCTTGCGATGTTCCTCGTCATCCGTGCCGTGAACCGTATCGGCGAGACGCTCCGCGACGAGTTCGGCTCGTCGGACGAGCTGCCGGAGGCGCAGCCCGACACGAAGAAGTGCGCGTACTGCCGCGAGGCCGTGCCCTTCCAGGCGAGCCGGTGCTCCCACTGCACCTCCTTCCTCGGCACCGAGGGCGGCCCACTCACCCCCGACGCCCGCATCACCCCCGCGACCTGAGCCCATGACGAACCGCCACCTCCTCCTCATCCTCGACGGCTTTGGCATCGCCGAGGACCCCTCCGTCTCCGCCATCGACGCCGCGTCGACGCCGTTCCTCGACGGCCTCTTCGCGCGGTACCCGCACTCCACGTTGCAGGCGTCCGGCCTCGCCGTCGGGTTGCCGGAGGGGCAGATGGGCAACTCGGAGGTCGGGCACATGAACCTCGGCGCGGGGCGCGTGATCTATCAGGAGATCACGCGGATCGACAAGGACATCGCCGAGGAGACCTTCTTCGAGAACGTCGTCATGCGGGAGGCGATTGCTCACGCCACCGCGAACGAATCGCGGCTGCACCTGATGGGGCTCTTCTCCGATGGCGGCGTCCACTCCCACCTCCGCCACCTCTATCCGCTCCTCGACCTCGCAAAACGCGAAGGGCTCGACGACGTGATCGTCCACGCCTTCACCGACGGGCGCGACACCGACCCGAAGGGGGGCGCGCGGTACGTCCACGAGTTCCAGCAGCAGGCGGAGCGGATCGGCGTCGGGCGGATCGGGACGATCGTCGGGCGCTACTACGCGATGGACCGCGACAACCGGTGGCCGCGCACGAAGGCGGCGTACTGCCTCCTCACGGCCTCGTGCACGAGCGACTTCGCCAGCGACGTGTTCGACGACCCCGCCGAGGCGCTCGAAGCGAGCTACGCGCGCGGCGTCACCGACGAGTTCGTCGAGCCGATCCGCATCAAAGGCACGCCGCCGATCACGGACGGCGACGCCGTCGTCTTCTTCAACTTCCGCTCCGACCGCGCCCGTCAGCTCACGCGGGCCTTCACCGAAGGGGGCTTCGCACCCTTCGAGCGCGGGACGCCCGGCAACCGCCCGCTCGACCTCCACTTCGTGATGTTTACGCCGTACGACGAGGACTTCGACCTGCCGATCGCCTTCCCCAAAGTCAACCTGACCGACACGCTCGGCGAAGTCGTGGCGCGGGCGGGGCGGACGCAGCTCCGCGCGGCCGAGACGGAGAAGTACCCGCACGTGACGTACTTCTTCTCCGGCGGGCGCGAGGACCCGTTCCCCGCGGAGCAGCGCATCCTCGTCCCGAGCCCGAAGGTGGCGACGTACGACTTGCAGCCCGAGATGAGCGCGCCGCAGCTCGCGCAGGAAGTGGCGGCGGCGATCCGCGCCGACGCGCCCGACCTCATCATCCTCAACTTCGCAAACCCCGACATGGTTGGGCACACGGGCGTCTTCGAGGCGGCGGTGAAAGCCGTCGAGGCGGCGGATGCGGCGGCCCGCGTTGTCGTCACCGCGGCGCGGGAGGAGGGCTACACCGTCGAGATCATCGCGGACCACGGGAATGCGGACAAAATGAAGAACCCGGACGGCAGCCCGAACACGGCCCACTCGACGGCGCTCGTCCCGCACCTCATCATTCGCGACGGCTTCCACGGGCCGATCCGCCCCGGCAAACTCGGCGACATCGCGCCGACGATCCTCACGCTGATGGGCGTGCCGGTGCCCCCTGCGATGACGGGCGACGTGCTCGTAGACTGACGGGATCGGTCGAGCGGGGGCGGGGCGAACCAGGGGTCAGGGAGGTCGTTAGACGACCCTCTTCCTTTCCCTTCTTTCAACGCCCCTCTCACGATGAACGCCTCGCCCTCGACCTCGAAGAAGCTGGACGAACTCTACGATCTCATCGACAGCATGGAGATCGCCCTGATGACGACGCGCCGCGCCGACGGCCACCTCGTCACCCGCCCGATGGCGACGCAGGACCGCGGCCCGCTCGCCGACCTCTGGTTCGTGACGAACATCGAGGCGCACAAGACCGACGAGATCGAGCACGATCCGCACGTCAACCTCGGCTACCTCGACCGCGACTCGATGGAGTGGGTCTCCGTCAGCGGGACGGCCACGATCTCGCAGGACCGGGCGAAGATCCACGAACTCTACGAGCCCGACTGGAAAGCGTGGTTCGGCGACGAGGGCGGCGACCGCGACGGCGGCCCCGACGACCCCCGCCTCGCGCTCATTTTCGTCGACGCGCACACGGTGCACTACATGAAGGCGAAGCACTCGAAGCCCATCACGCTCTTCGAGATCGCGAAGGGCATCGCGACCGGGACCCAGCCAGACCTCGGCCGCGAAGAGCGGTTGTCGGAGGACGAGTTGGATTGAGTGCGGGTGTGTATGTTATCCCGCTTCAGAGCTTGATAACACCCCTGCTTTGCCTCAATAATGATATGTTCTACCGCCATCCCACCATCATCGTAAGCCCTATGTCACGAGACGAGACCTACGACTTCATCGGCAACCTAGCGCTTGCTCTCTACTCCCAGCGGATCCGTATCTCGCTCGGATCGCTTCGCTCTGTGTTAGCCGACGCAGATCGTGGAAACGATTACGCGAGCGGGCGTGGGATGGCAGCAGGCGTTTCTGCGGCCTACGATCATTGGGAGCGCAAGGATGATCGCGTCACCGCTGAGGCGATTGCTTACACCTATACCGACAAGCACGGGAATTTGGCTTGGAAGCGGTACAAGAACGAGGAATCGGTCGAAGAGTGATCGCCGTGTGGCGGTAGAACCCGCCACTGTAGGCCAACACAACGCTTCAGCGCTCTTGCCTCGATCTACCGCGAGTGTCTACGTTGCCTCGTCCTACCGTCATGCCGCGTCGTGCGGCTGAGTGGCAATCTATTCTGCAGCGCTTCCCGATATGTCAGGCGAAGACGTGGCGCAACTTATCGAAGCGGAGGTCGCCGGTGATTGGAGCCGTCCGAACGCGCACGGCTGCACGATCCGCCGTTGTCTCGTCGAGCCGCAGAAGCTCGCGTTTGTTGACCCGCTCAACTCCGACACCGTCGATCTGTGGTTGGTGCTGGAGGAAGATCGTAAGTCGTGCGACGGTTATAAAGTGGTGTACGACGACGTAAACGAGAGCTTCGGCCTCGCCACTACGGACTCCACCGACAAGCGGGTGTTTCTCGGACTGTACGGCGGCTTTCTCGACGCCTACGATGCAATGTGAGACCGTGCTGCAGAACCCCCATAACAAGGTGGTTTGTCAAGAGGCACGGTTCGATTTCACAAAGGCGTACGGGGTCCGGCGTCGTACGAAGGCACGACGCGGCTCCAAGAGCGCAGCGCCACCTTCCTAGATCTCTCAGGTCTCCGCCAG
>JBDUXZ010000010.1 GCA_039944855.1 Rhodothermales bacterium
CCCACTGGGCGTCCGTCAGGTCGGAGCCGTAGCGTTGCGAGCGCATGGGTCCGGGCGTCTGGTGAGCGAATCAGGGCTCTTCCAGACGCCGACGGGCGCCCATAGGCTTCCACTGAGCCGTTCCCCAAACAGTCTCTTAGATCGCTCCCTGTAATAAACTCTGTCGAAGTCACAGGAATGGCCTCACCGTCGTATTCGACTGTTCCTGACCAGTAAAGATTTACAATGGAGGGACAGTCGAGCGAAGCCAGTGCGTCGATCTCACGCTCGACACGCTTGTAAAGCTGCCCTGGGTAGTAGACCTTGACCGCAGCAGCCTGACCCGCATAGGTGCCGCTAAAGACTGCGCCTTGTCCGCCTTTCTTGACCAACGCAGATGCGCTCAAGTCATCTGGAGTTTGAGCATTGAAATCATCTGAGACTGCCCAATCACAAAGTCTGTTTACCTCGTCGGCAGTAACCATGTTAAGCTTCGCGGGACAAGAGATGAGTTAAGGGATCATTCCGCTTATAACATCACTATCAAGCAAGGAGCTAAATAGCACTTTCCTTGAATTTACGCAATTCCCTGCTGATTGCACCAGGAGATCCTAACCTATTTTATCGGACAGCGGCTCCTCTGACCGAACATTCTTCTCGACGCCCCCGCCGCGCCGTGGTGGCCGGAGCTCCCGTGGCAGACCGCCGCTGAGGCCCCCGTCGTCTCGTCCGGCCTCCCCGCCGACCTCTTCATCCCGACGCCGTAACCGCCGCGCGCGATCCCTAACCGACCGGCTCCCGCGGGACCGCCGATTCCGAAATCTTCGTGACCTTCCCCGCCGTCCGCGCGGCTGAAGGGGCGATGAGCGAACCCGCGCCGCCGCATCGCGTTGGAGCCGAGCGCGTGCCGACCCCACCTCCGGCCGCTCCTTCTCTCCCTTTTCCCTTCGTATGCGCTTCCCCCTCCCGTGCGTGCTGCTGCTCGCCGTGGCCCTCCTCGCCGCCGCGCCCGCCGCCCGCGCGCAGTACCCCGTCCCCGCCGACTCTGTGGCCGGCCCCGTGCTGGAGCCCGAAACGGACGAGGAGGCCAACCACGCCCCCGACCCGAACCGCGTCCCGTACGAGACCGAGACGACCGTCGGCGAACACCTCCTCGCGCTCCCGGCGACGGTCTGGAGCGGCGTCGCCTACGTCTTCCGCTCGGCCGTGCTCTACGCCGAGTACAGCGGGGCGATCGACCGCCTCCAGCGGCGCTACCTCGGGCCGGAGCCGCCGCCCTACGGCTTCACCCCGACCATCGGCTTCGGCGGGCGCGACGGACTGACGCTCGGCGGCTCCGTCTTCCACAACGACGTGTTCGGGACCGGCCGCCACGCCCGCGTCGGCGGACGCTACGGGTTCGAGGCCCCCTCCACCTACTCCGTCTTCGGCCGGTTCCAGGACCCCGCCCTCTTCGGCAGCGCGCTCCGCTTCCGACTCAGCGCCAGCTACGACAGCGACGGCGACGAGCGGTTCTACGAGCGCGGCAACGACACCCCGGAAGGGAATCAGATCGAGTACGCCTCCCGGATCGGGCGCGGCGAGGCCGCCGTTACCGTCCCCATCTTTGGCCCCTTCAGCGTCGACTTCTCCACCGAGTACAAGCACGTCGAGATCGTCGACGACGGCGGCACGCCCTTCCCCGTCGGTGTCGTCGGGCGCGGCTCGGCTGATATGGTCTCCGCCGGAGGCCACGTCATCTTTGACTTCAGCCGCGCGGCCGGACTCGCTGCCGAGCGGACCTACGCCGGCTCCGTCTTCCTCTTCGGCTACCGCTACGGGCAGGACCTCGGCGACCGGGAGTTCGCCTACCACCGCCTCTCCGCCGAGTGGCGGCAGTTCGCCCCCGTCCCCTTCCTCGCCTTCGACCGCCGCCTCGCCTTCCGCGTGCGCTACGAGAAAACCCACCCGCCCAACGGCGACCTCGTCCCGTTCTACGAGATCGCCACGCTCGGTGGCCCCGACGACCTCCGCGGCTACGCCAACGACCGCTTCCGCGACGAGGGCTCCCTCTTCGCCACCGTCGAGTACCGCTACCCCGTGTTCGACATCCTCGACGCCGTCGTGTTCTACGACACCGGCCAGGTCTTCCAACGCTACGACGAGATCGACCCCGCCGACTTCCACCACGACGTCGGGGCCGGGCTCCGCGTCTACGGCCGGAGCAGCGTGGCCGGGCGGCTCGAGGTGGCGTACAGTCCCGAGGGCGTCCGACTCCTCGCCCAGATCGGGACGACGTTTTGAGCACCCCCGTGATGCGTGACCCCAGCCTTCCCCGCCGCCCCGCCCCCATGCGCTTCCCCTCTCCCTTCCTCCTGCTGGCCCTCGTGTTCGCCCCGGCGCTCCTCGCCGGCTGCGCGAGCACGAAGCCGTATACCACCGGCCCCGTCAAGACCTTCGACCCGGACAACCTCGACATCCCCCGGCCGGCCGACGCCCGCGAGAACCAGTACTGGGACCCCATCGACCGCACGTTCTTCTACCAGGTCGAGAAGCCGCTGAACCTCAACTGGACGTTCCGCAAGCTCGGGCAGGGCCTCGGGTTCGTCGGGCCGAAGCAGGCGCAGAACGTGAACACGCTCGACGAGGTGCCCAACTCGTCGTGGTTCACGCAGCGGCACTTCTACTTCCCGATGTCGACGGAGGAGCTGCAGCGCGGCCCCAACAGCCTGCCCCGCTCCGGCGGGGTCAACGACGGCCCCGACACCGAGCGGCCGTGGACCGTCATCGCCGGCAAGAGCGAGGGGAAGACGAAGGGGTTCACGATCGAAGACGCGCGCGGCGACCGCTACATCATCAAGTTCGACGGCCCGAACTTCCCCGAGCTGACGAGCTCCGCCGAAGTGATCTCGACGAAGATCTACTACGCCGCCGGCTACTTCGTCCCCCAGAACTCCATCGCCTACTTCGACCCCGCCCTCATCGAGCTCGCCGACGACGCCGAGGTGACGGTAGCCGGCGAGGACCGGCTGATGACGGAGGACGACCTCGCGACGATCCTCGACCCGCAGCCGCGCCGGGCCGACGGCCGCGTCCGCGCGATGGCGAGCAAGTACGTCGACGGCCTGCCGGTGGGCGTCTGGACGTTCCGCGGCACGCGCGACGACGACCCCAACGACCGCGTCCGCCACGAGCACCGCCGCGAGGTCCGCGGCCTCTCCGTCCTCGGCTCGTGGCTCAACGACGCCGACCGCCGCAACGCCAACACCCTCGCCGTCTACACCACCGATGTCCGCGCGCCGGGCGACACAGCCCGCTACCTCCGGCACTACCTCCTCGACATGGGCTCGACGCTCGGGGCGAACGGCTCCGGCACGCACGTCGTCAAGCACGGCCAAGAGTACCTCTTCGACCCGCGCACCATCGCCGCGCAGACCGTCACGCTCGGGCTCCGTCAGAAACCGTACGAGTTCCAGCCGCTCGTCGCGTTCTACCCCTCGATTGGCTACTTCACGGCGAAGTACTTCGAGCCCGAGGACTGGGTGATGGTCCACCCGAACCCCGCCTACGAGTACCGCACCGACCGCGACGGCTTCTGGGGCGCTAAGCGCGTGATGGCGTTTTCGGAGGCCGACATCCGCGCGATTGTCGCCACCGGCCAGCTCACGGACCCCGACGCCGAGGAGTACCTCGTCCAGACCCTGCTCGCCCGGCAGGCCGAGATCGGCCGCTACTGGTTCGGCGAGGTCAACCCGCTCGATCGCTTCGTCCTCGCCCGACTCGATTTCGCCGCGAGCACGGCCCCGAACGCCCCGACGCCCGCTTTCACGCTGGAGTTCGACGACCTCGCCGTGACGGGCGGGCTGGAGCTCGCCGACGCGAGCCGCTACCGCTACGCCGTCTATCACGGTGGCACCCGCCTAGCCGACGGCACCGCCGACGCACCGACGGTCCCCGTCCCGGCCCTCCCCGAACCCGCCCGCGCCTCCGCGAGCGAGGACGACCGCGTGCTCCGCGTCGAACTCGTCACCCTGCGCGACGGGCAGGAGCCGAGCGACCCGACGAATGTCTACCTCCACTTCCCCCTCTCCGGCGACGCCCGCCTCGTCGGCATCGAGCGCAAGTGACGGACCCCAACTCCTGTCATTGCGAGCGTAGCGAAGCAATCTCCTGAGAGGTGCTCGACGTCGGGAGATTGCCGCGTCGCTGCGCTCCTCGCAATGACACCTCGCTGGAATCACGCCCCCTGAGGCTCTCTCATGCTCCAACGGATCAAGGACGACTTCTTCGACATCCGGCGCGACGAGTGGCCGCTCGCGCTCTCGATGTTCGGGTACTTCTTCCTCGTCATCACCTCGTTCTGGATCCTCAAGCCGATCAAGAAGAGCCTCTTCATCGAGTTCTACGACCAGGAGGGGTTCGCGCTCGCGCTCAGCGGTGTGTTCCAGATGCAGTTGCTTGCCTCGCAGGCCGAGCTGCTGGCGAAGGTGCTCAACATGGTCGTCGCGGCCGGGGCGGTGATCGCGTTCACCCTCCTGGCGCGGCGGCTCCGGCGCGAGCAGCTCACCTACGTCTTCGCCGCGTTCTTCATCGCCGCCTTCGTCGTCTACGCGTTCCTCATCGACCGGCCGGCCGACCTCACGGTCTGGACGTTCTACCTCTTCGGCGACCTGTGGACGACGCTGATGGTGGCGACGTTCTTCGCCTTCCTCAACGACAGCGTCACCCCGAGCGCGGCGAAGCGGCTCTACGGGCTCGTCGTGCTCGGCGGCGTGGCGGGCGGCGCGTTCGGGACGACGTTCCTCGCCGTCTACATCGACCAGATCGCCGTCTCTGCGTGGCTGTGGATCTGCCTCGGGATGGCCGTCGCTATCATCGGGCTCGCGTGGAACGCCGGGCGGATCGTCCGCCGCAACCCGCCGCCGGAGACTGGAACGGATAAGGACGTGCCCGACGGCGTCGACCCGGGTCGGGGCGAGGAGGCCACGAAGAAGTCCAACGCGGCGCTCGAAGGCGCTCGGCTCGTCTTCCGCTCGAAGTACCTCCTTTCGATTGTCGCGATCGTCGGCATCTACGAGATCGTCTCGACGATCCTCGACTTCCAGTTCTCGTCCACGATCGCGTACTACCTCGACGGGCCGGCGATCGGGCAACAGTTCGCGACCATCTTCGCGATCTCGAACGTGACGGCGCTCGTCGTCCAGCTCTTCCTGACGACGTTCGTGATGCGGCGCTTCGGGCTGACGGCGGCGCTCCTCGTCACGCCCGCCGTGATGATCTTCGGCTCCGTCGGCTTCCTCGCCGTGCCGATCCTGTGGACGGGATCCCTCCTGAACACGGCCGACAGCGGGTTCGCGTACTCGATCAACCAGTCCGCCCGCGAGGCGCTCTACACGCCGACCACGCGCGACGAGAAGTACAAGGCGAAGGCGTTCATCGACATGTTCGTGCAGCGGTTCGCCAAGTCCGTCGCCGTCGGCGTGAGCCTCGCCATCACCCTCGTCTTCGCCGACTTCTCGACGATCCGCTGGCTCAGCCTGCTCACCGTCGTCCTCGTCGGCGTGTGGGCCTTCGCCGCGCGCTACGCCGGCCGGCAGTTCGCACAGATGGAGCAGCGCGAGGCTGCCCGCGAAGAGGCCGCGACGGCAGCTTGACCCGAACGATGCGACGCTCGCGGCCGAGGACCGTTCACCTTTCGAGATAGACCGGGTCGCCGACGGCGACGCGTCCCGGCTGGACCGTCGAGCCGTATACGCCCAAGCAGGCCTCCCGCTCGCGGCCGATCGCACGCAGCGTCGAGGGGTCCGTCCGTGCCGTCACCGGATCGACGTTGACGACGGCGCACCGCTGGTCCCGCTTATCGACGCGCATCGTTGCGCCGCCGATCCGCAGAACGGCCCCGACCCACGCGTCCTCGGGGAACGGCGCGCCGCCCGCCGCCTCGACGAGCAGGTTGGGCCGGAACCGCTGAACGTCGAGTTCGGTGCCGAGCATCGCGCCCAGGCCGGCGACCGTCTGCGTGGTGATGAGCGAGAGGGGGAAGGTGTCGAAGACGCCGCGGTTCTGTTTGATGACGCGCGCGTCGTGGCCCAGTTCGGCGGCCAGCGCCGGGTCTACGACATCGAAGTCGCGCCCGGCTGGCGAGCGCACCACGGTGGCCGACGTGTCGGGCGTACTGGGATCGGCGAACCGAGGTCGGTAGTGGCCCATGTCCGGCCGCTCCCGGATCGTCAGCCAGGGGAACCCGCTCCGCTCCACGCCGCCCCGGATAAAGGCCCAGCGGCGGTCGCCCGCCAAGCCGTGCCAGGAGAGGTCCGCCGTTTCCAGCGATTCGGCCCCCATCGACTTGACGGGGTAGCGCCACAGCGCCACGACCCGTCCGACTTCGTAGGGATGCGTGCCCCGTCCCCGTAGCGAGTCCTGTTTGAGAGCCATGGTTGCTTCCCGCAACGGGCGTGTGTACGCCGCAGCACAGTTGGACGCTCAGCCCGCACAGAGCGCGCTTGCGTCGAAGCTCGATGGCACCATTTCAACGTACCGTCACGGAGATCGCCTCCTCACCTCGACGGATCATGTATATACCCGGCGCTAGAGCCCCGAAGTCAATGCGGACCGCTCCAACCGGTGGCGAGGTAGTCGATAAAACCCGACGTCCCAGCACATCGAATACCTCGACGAATTCTCCCTTACCCTCGACCGTTGCTTGGTTCCACAGGGGGTTCGGATACGCGGCGAGTTGCATAGCAGGAGGATCTTCCAAAACAGGGGGATCTTCATCCTCTGGAACAGGGGGATCTTCGGTTTCAATTTCGCCCCGCTCTTCAACCATGATGAGGTGGAGTTCACGATTCCCCTCACATCCGAATGTGGGATGGCAGTGAGATCTTCCATCGGGTTTCGCTGACACCCACGGCCCGCCGGGGGTCTGAGTGTATCGAGTGCCCCCAAAATAGCGGGGTACTGACGAGTTGGGTGACAGAGTAGGAGCCCGTTGGAGCCCACTCGTTTGCAGGTCGAGAAGGACCTCCTCCACCGCGTGCACGGGGGGGGCGGGAGATTCTTGCGGCAATAGGAACTCCGAGACAATGCGCACCTTCCCGTCCTCAGTAAGTACGGCGCTGTGTGCGCGCTGGTGTCTTTCTCCGTCGCTGCGCCGACCTGTCTGGTTCCACCAAGCCACCGAGCCGCCCGGATCGAGCACGAGCGCAAAGAGGTTCCTCCAACTCGTCGGGCTCCCTGTCCCGGTCCCGAGCCCAGACTCTGATCCGACAACGAGGAATCGGCCATCGGAGAGAACCCGTGTAACGGAGGGATCGAGGGATGGATTCCCCCAAATAGCAGGCGGTTCGTAGGTTCTGGTCCAATCTATGCCACCCTCGGAATCGACTCGGACGGCATAAAGTTTGGACGCCCCTCCTTCCACCGCCATTACGAGCATCGCTCCTCCGTCTGGGGTCATCAAGGCTGGGGTCAAGGAATTAACATAATTGTAAAAGAAAACCCCGCCTAGATTGGCCACCCATTCGAGCGCCCCTCCAGCCCCGATGTGAAAGAGGCGAGGGTCGGAGCTGGAGTACCTTCCTGTACCGATGAGTATGCCTTCCGTGGTCGGGGTTAGCCCCCCCCCTCGGAGCGGCCATACTTCGTCTATTTCAGAGCGCGTGAGACCGGGGATTTCAACGGCCCACTCGATCTCGCCGCCCGTCGTTACCCACGAAGCAGTTACCTGTCCCTCCGACTCAGCCACAAAATAGAACCCCCCTTCGGCACCGGTTATGGCTAGCGCCGCTTGACTCGAGAACGGCAAGGGGATTTGCTCCAAGAGGTCCCCCTGACTGTCGTATCGCCGGATATAAGCCGCCAGGGTGTCCGAAGAGCCGCAGTTCCAATCATCGTCCCTGACCTCCGCAAGGGCGAAACCTGAGGGTTCGGTCGCAAGGCCGTACAATAAGTCGAAGCCTTCAAGACGGACGCTGGGACAGTCTGTGACGCGTTGGTCGGATAAGAAGGTGAATGCCTGGGGAGGGTCGCTTTGAGCGTATCCCCTATAGGGCAGGAAAAAGAGGAATAGTGCAATCGTGGCCTGAATCTTTAACATTTGCCGTCGCATTTCGACCGTCGCTGAAGGGGATGCCTCCGAGAGAATAACCCCCAAAGCCTTTCGAGTGTTTCGTTCGAAGCAACTCCCTGTAGGCTAGGCAGGGAACGCGGTGTACACGGCATCGAACCGCGACAGCAGACTCGCCGCCTCCGCAACTAGGTAACCCTCCCCGACACGCAGATGACGAAATTGCCGAGGCGTCGAGACGCGGGAGCGAAGGATGAGCCAGGGCCGGTGGCTCGCTACATCGCGGGTCGTCAGAACAGCAAGCGGCTGCGGATCGTGCCGGGCACGTTCTGGAGCGCGGCGAGCGCCGCCTCGGACGACGCCGTGTCCACGTCGATCACCACGTAGCCGATGTCGCCCCGCGTCTGGAGGTACTGCCCCGAGACGTTCACGCCCTGCTCCGAGAACACCCGGTTGATCGCGCTCAGCACGCCCGGCCGGTTCTCGTGCACGTGCAGCAGCCGGTGCTGGCCGGGGTGCGGCGGGAGGGAGACCTCGGGGAAGTTCACCGCCGTCATCGTGCTCCCGTTGTCGCTGTAGCGGACGAGCTTGCCCGCCACCTCGACGCCGATGTTCTCCTGCGCCTCGACCGTCGAGCCGCCGATGTGCGGGGTTAGAATCACGTTGTCGAACCGCTGAAGCGGAGAGTCGAACGGGTCGGCGTTCGTGCGCGGCTCGGTGGGAAAGACGTCGATGGCAGCGCCGCCGAGGTGGCCGTCGTCGAGCGCGTCGGCGAGGGCGTTGAGGTCGACGACGGTGCCGCGCGAGGCGTTCAGCAGGATGGCGCCGGGCTTCATCTGGGCGAGCTCGGCGGCCCCGATCATCCACTGCGTCTGCGGCGTCTCCGGGACGTGGAGCGTGACGACGTCGGCCTCGGCGAGGACGGCGTCGAGGCTGGCCCCGGCGCTCGCGTTCCCGAGCGGGAGCTTGGCCGCCACGTCGTGGAAGACGACGCGCATGCCGAGCGCCTCGGCGAGGACGGAGAGCTGCGACCCGATGTTGCCGTAGCCGACGACACCGAGCGTCTTGCCGCGGATCTCATGGGCGTCGGCGGCGCTCTTCGCCCAGACGCCGCGGTGGGCGAGCGCGTTCTTCGCCGGCACGTCGCGGAGCAGCAGAATCGCTTCGGCGAGGACGAGTTCGGCGACGGACCGCGTGTTCGAGAACGGCGCGTTGAAGACGGGCACGCCCCGCTCGGCCGCCGCGTCGAGGTCGATCTGGTTCGTCCCGATGCAGAACGCGCCGACGGCGACGAGCTTCTCAGCCGCCGCGAGCACGTGGGCCGTGAGCTGCGTCCGCGAGCGGATGCCGAGGAAGTGGACGTCGCCGAGGAGGCCCGGGAGGTCGCCGTCGGGCACGGTCCCCTCAACGCGCTCGATGTTGGTGTAGCCCGCGCGCCGGAAGACCTCGACGGCGTTGGGGTGGATGCCTTCGAGGAGGAGGACGCGGAGGCGGTCGTGGGCGAACGAGACGGCAGACATGAGGATGGGCGACGGGGCGGGGAGAGAGGCCGACAAGATACCGGCGGCGCAGCCCTGTCCCGTCGCCCGCCTGTCTCGTGCGGCAGGTTTTGTCGAAGATGCGGAGGACAAGCACCTACCCCGCCCACCTCCTGCCTCCCCTGCCGATCCCGCCACAGACGACGCCCTAACCCTCGGCAAGGTCGGCGCTGTTCGGGTCGGTGAGGAATGGGCGCGCCGGCGCGGGCGGGAGCGGTGCGGATGAACCCGCGGCCCTCCGTCGCGTAGCTTCCGGGGTCGCGACCCTACGCCTGCATGAAACTCCCCACCGGTACCATCTTCGACCTCCGCGTCGGCGAGCGCGCGCTCGTGGGGATGATGTTCGCGTACAACTTCGCGCTCCTCGTCACGCTCTACCTGCTCAAGCCGGCGCGCGACAGCCTCTTCCTCATCGAACTCGGGCCGGACCGGCTGCCGTTCGTGTTCCTCGCCGTCGCAGCGGCGGTCGTGCCGGTGACGCTGCTCTACGGCCGGCTGGGGCGGCGGCTCCGGCTCTCCCAGCTCGTCAACGGGACCACGCTCGCGCTCGTGGCCTCGCTCGTGGCGATGCGCTGGGCCGTGGACCTCGAAGCGGACTGGGTGTACTTCCTGCTCTACGTCTGGGTCTCGATCTACAGCGTGCTCGCGACCTCGCAGTACTGGCTCCTCGCCGGGGCGGTGTTCGACCCCGCGCAGGCGAAGCGGGTCTTCGCGCTCCTCTCGTTCGGCGCCATCCTCGGCGCGATCGTCGGCGGCGAGCTCACGGGTTACCTCGTGGAGGAGGTGGAGATGCGGACGCGGAACCTGCTGTGGGTCGCGGCCGGCGTGCTCGCCGTCACCGTCGTCCTCGTCAACCTCATCCGAATGCGGGCGGCGGGCGGCCCGAGCCCCGACCCGCACGCGGAATCCCCCAGCACGGACGCG
This sequence comes from Rhodothermales bacterium, assembly GCA_039944855.1. Taxonomy (NCBI): domain Bacteria; kingdom Pseudomonadati; phylum Rhodothermota; class Rhodothermia; order Rhodothermales; species Rhodothermales bacterium. The sequence goes on from JBDUXZ010000010.1 coordinate 10,489, forward strand.
CCCATCCTCGGCATCCTGCGGGAGTCGCGCCACCTCCAGCTCATCACCGCCGTGATAGCGATTGCCGTGCTGACGACGGCGCTCGTGGACTTCCAGTTCAAGACGGTCTCCTCCGCCGCCTTCCCGGTGCAGGGCGACCTCACCTCGTTCATGGGTCGGTTTTACGGCCGCGTCAGCATCATCGCGCTCGCGCTCCAGTTCTTCATCGCGCCCCGGATCATCCGGATGCGCGGGGTCGGCGGAGCCCTCCTGCTGCTGCCGGTGGCGCTCGCGGCGGGCAGCCTCGCGATGCTCTTCGTGCCGGGGCTCCTTGCCGGGACCGTGCTGCGCGGGGCGGACCAGAGCCTCAAGCACTCGATCGACCGGACGGGGCGCGAGCTCCTCTTCGTCCCCGTCTCGCTCACGGCGAAGAAGCAGGTGAAGGTGTTCATCGACGTGTTCGTGGACCAGGGGATGCAGGGGCTCGCGGGCGTCGTGCTCCTCGCCGCGCTCGCGCTCGGGCTGACGGTGCAGACGCTCAGCGTCGTCGTGCTCGCCCTCCTCGTGGTGTGGATCGGGCTCGCGGCGTGGGCGCGGCAGTCGTACATCCAGGCCTTCCGCGAGACGCTCCCGACGCAGAGCGAGGCGTCGGAGCCGAGCCCGGAGCCGCGAGCCGAGCCCGCCCCGAACGTCTCCGACCTCCTCGACGCCCTCGGCTCGTCCCGCACGCACGTCGTCCTCGACGCAATCGACGCCCTCGTCGACGCGGGGATGGTGCTCCCCGAGGGCCGCGTGCGCACGCTCCTCGGCCACGACGCCGCCCGCGTCCGCCGCCGCGTCATCGCCGCCCTCGCCGAGCGCCGCGCCGACGGCTTCACCGACGCCGTGGCGGACCTCCTCCGCGACCGCGACGCCGAGGTCCGCCTCGAAGCCGCGCGCTACCTCTACCGCACGCTCGACGACGACCGGCTCCCCGCGCTCAAGGCCGGGCTCCGCCACGACGACATCCGCATCCGCGCCGCCGCCGTCGGCGTCGTGGCCGAATCGGGGACGGAGGCGGAACGCGCGCTCATCACCGACACCGTGCTAAGCTCGCTCCTCGACCACACCGGCACGGCCGAGGTCGAGACGCGCGTCGAGGCCGTCAAAGCGCTCGGCGCGCTCGACCGGCCGCACTACCACGACCGACTCCGCGGCCTCCTCGACGACCCCTCGCCGCAGGTTGTCCACGCCGCGATCCGCGCCGCCGGCAAGACCGGCGACCGGCTGTTCGTGGGGAAGCTCTTGCGCCTGCTCGCCGACAAGCCCTACGAGAAGGCCGCGCGCGAGGCGCTCGTCGCCTACGGCGACCGCATCTTCGGCACGCTCTACGACTACCTCACCGACGACACCGTCGCCGAGCCGACGCGCCGCAACATCCCCCGGATGCTGGCCGAGCTCCCTACGCAACCGGCCGTCGACCTCCTCCTCCTCAGCCTGGAGCGGCTGCGGGCGCCCCTCCTCTACGACGTGGCGAAGGCGCTCAACAAGATCCGCGCCTCGAACCCCGGCCTCCGCTTCAACCAGGAAGCCATCGACGTGGCCGTGCTCGGCGAGGTCCGCGCGCTCGCGACGGTGCAGGCCACGCTCTTCCACCACGCCCGCTCGCCCGATGCCTACGCCCGCACCTCGGCCGCCGACGAGGTGCGCGAGGCGCTCTTCCGCGAGCGCAAGCAGAGCCTCGAGCGCGTCTTCCGCATGCTCGGCCTCCGCTACCCCTCCGCCGACATGCACAGCGCCTACCTCGGCCTCACCGAGAACGAAGAGCTCCGCGCCTCCGCCGCCGAGTTCCTCGACAACGTGCTCGGCTGGGAGTTCAAGCGCGTCCTCGTCCCCCTGCTCGACGAGGCGCCCGACCTCGGCGACGTCCGCGTGGCCGAGGAGATGGCCGGGAAGTCGTTCCCGACGTGGCAGGCCGCCCTCCGCGACCTCCTCCTCCACCGCCACCCCCGCCCCCTCGCCTGCGCCCTCGCCGCCGTCGCCGACGCGGCCCCGCCCCCGCTCCCCGACGAGCTCGCCGCCATCGCCCGCTCGGCCTGCACGCCCGACCCCTCCGACGATCCGCCGGAGATGCACGGCGAGCCGCCCCCGCCCTTCCGCCCCTCCGGCATCCGACGCATCGCCTTCGGCGGCGGAGCGGGCCCGCCGGACCCGGAAACAGGATCCGCCCGGTAGGGGTGTGTAAGAGCGGAGGAGTGGGAGGTTTCGGCACCCACCGCCACTCCGCTTTCCCCCTTCCCTTCTTCCCTTCTTTCCACCTTCCGCTCCTTCCCCCTCCCCATGACCCTCCTCGTCCTCTACGTCCTCCTCGCCGTCGGCGTCTCGTTCCTGTGCTCGATCATGGAGGCCGTGCTCCTGAGCATCACGCCGAGCTTCGTCGCCGCGCTCGAAGCGGGGGGCAGCACGACGGGCGCCCGCCTCCGCGCGCTCAAAGAGGACATCGACCGGCCGCTCGCGGCCATCCTCACGCTCAACACGTTCGCCCACACGCTCGGCGCGGCGGGAGCGGGGGTGCAGGCCGAGAAGGTCTTCGGCAGCGCGGCGCTCGGCGTGTTCTCGGCCGTGCTCACGCTCATCATCCTCATCCTCTCCGAGATCATCCCGAAGACGCTCGGCGCGGCGTACTGGCGGCGGCTCGCCGGTCCCGTCGCCACCCTCCTCAAGCCGATGATCTGGGTGCTCTTCCCCCTCGTCTGGCTCTCGCAGCAGCTCACACGGCTCCTCGCGCGCGGCGGGAAAGAGAACCAGGTCAGCCGCGCCGAATTCGCCGCCCTCGCCACGATCGGGGCCGAGGAGGGCGTCTTCAACCCGCGCGAGTCGAAGATCCTCCAGAGCCTCCTCCGCTTCAACGAACTCACGGCCCGCGACGTGATGACGCCGCGCACGGTGATGGTCGCATTCCACGCCGACACGCCGGTGCGCGAGGTCGCCGAGCGCGAGCTCCGCTTCTCGCGGCTCCCCGTCTACGAGGAAAACCGTGACCACGTCACGGGCTACCTCCTCCGCGGCGACGTCCTCCGCGCGATGGCCGAGAACCGGGCCGACACGCCCGTCAGTAAGATCCAGCGCGATGTCCTCACCGTTCCCGAGTCGCTCCCGCTCCCCCGCCTCTTCGAGCGCCTGCTGGAGCGGCAGGAGCACATCGCCCTCGTCGTCGACGAGTACGGCGGGACGGCCGGGCTCGCGACGATGGAGGACGTGGTCGAGACCCTCCTCGGCATGGAGATCGTGGACGAGGCCGACACCGTCCACGACATGCAGGTCCTCGCCCGCGAGCGGTGGGAGGAGCGCGCCCGCGGCCTCGGCCTGCTCGACGACGTCCCGGAGGAGGAACTCGCCGACGCGATGAAGAGCCGCGAGGCCGGCGTCAAGCTCGGCATCACCGGCGGCGTCCCACCCGCCACCACCGCCGTCAGCGACGACTCGCCCCCCGCCGCTGACGCCCCGACCCGACCCGACGAGGAGCCGCGCCGCGCAGAATAGATCTACGGCATAGATCGACGGCCGGCTGATCTCTCGCCTCGCGCTCGGCTTCCTGCCCCGCGCCCGGCGGACGTACTTTTGGCTCCCCACTTACCCCGCCCCCATGCGAGACCTCGCCTCCTTCCCCGACGCCGCCCTCCGCATCTTCGACCGCCCCGAGGCCCCGCCGCCGGACGCCATCCGCTCCGTCTACCTCGTCGGCATCTGCGGTAAGGGGATGGGCGCCCTCGCCGAACTCCTGGTAGAAGCGGGCTACGAGGTCCGCGGCTCCGACGAGGCCGCCTATCCCCCGATGAGCACGCGGCTGAACGCCCTCGGCATCACGATCGACGAGGGCTACGCCCCCGCCCACCTCGACCCGGCGCCGGACCTCGTCGTCGTCGGGAACGCGGCGGTGCCGACGCACCCCGAGGCGACGTACGCGCGCGAGCACGGCCTCGTGCAGATGTCGCTGCCGGAGGCCCTCGCCCACTTCTTTCTCCGCGACCGCCGCAGCCTCGTCGTCGCCGGCACGCACGGGAAGACGACGACGGCGGGCATGCTCGCCCACGTCCTCCGCCACGCCGGCCTCGACCCCGGCTTCTTCATCGGCGGCGTGATGACGAACTACGGCGCGACGTGCGCCGTCGGCTCCGGCCCCCACTTCGTCGTCGAGGGCGACGAGTACGACTCGGCTTATTTCGACAAGCGGCCGAAGTTCATGCACTACCGTCCGACGAGCGCGATTGTGACCTCGATGGAGTTCGACCACGCCGACATCTACGCCGACTGGGACGAGTACCGCGCCGCCTTCCGCGAGTTCGCCGCCCTCCTCCCCCCCGACGGCCTCCTCCTGCTCAACGGCGACGACCACGAGGTCCGCTCCCTCGAGGACTACACCGAGGCGCGCGTCCGGTTCTTCGGGCTCGAAGGCGGCGACGACAACGTGACGGCGCAGGACATCCGTGCCGTCGAGGGCGGGCAGCGCTTCACGCTCGTCGCCAACGGTCACCCGCTGACGGAGATCTTCCTCCCGATGAGCGGGTGGGTCAACCGGTTCGACGCGCTCGGCGTGTGCGCGATCGCGCTCGACGCGGGCGTCGAGCCCGATGCCATCGCCGCCGCCTTCGCCTCGTTCCAGGGGATGAAGCGGCGGCAGGAGATCCTCGGCGAAGCCGACGGCGTGATCGTCGTCGACGACTTCGCCCACCACCCGACGGCCGTCGACGCGACGGTCCACGCGGTGAAGGAGCGGTGGCCGTCGCGCCGCGTCGTCGCCGTCTTCGAGCCGCGCTCGAACTCCAGCCGTCGCAAGGTCTTCGAGGCCACGTACACCACCGCGCTCGCCGAGGCCGACGCCGTGTTCATCAGCGCCCCCCCGCTCCGCCACAACGACAACCCCGCTGATTTCCTCGACGCCCACGCCGTCGCCGAGCGGATCGCGTCGAAAGGCATCCCCGCCGCCTCTTTCCCCAGCGCCGCCGATCTCCTGCCCCCGCTCCTCGACGCCCTCCGCCCCGGCGACGTGGCGCTCGTGATGAGCAACGGCTCGTTCGACGGGCTCCACCGGAAGCTGGTGGAGGCGCTGCGCGAGCGCGAGGGCGCGTCGGAAGTCGCCTCCTGAGGTGCCGTTCCCGCTCTCCGCTACGGACGCCCGCGGCCGGACGCTCACGCTCGACGCGCCGCCGCGCCGCATCGTTTCCCTCGTCCCGAGCCAGACTGAGTTGCTCGCCGACCTCGGGCTCGACGCCGAAGTCGTCGGCCTGACGCGGTTCTGCGTCCACCCGGCGGGCTGGAAATCGGCCAAGCAGATCGTCGGCGGGACGAAGAACGTGAACGTCGAGCGCGTGGCGGCGCTCGCGCCGGACCTCGTCCTCGCCAACCTCGAAGAGAGCGTCCGCGAGCAGGTCGAAGCGCTCGACGCCGTGACTTCCGTCTTCGTCACGGATGTAGCGACGGTGGACGACGCGCTCGCCCTCGTCCGCACCGTCGGCCGGCTCGTCGGGCCGAGCGAACGGGCCGAGGCACTCGCGACGGAGATCGAGCAGGGCTTCGCCGCCCTCGCCGCGCGTTCGCCCCTGCGCATCTGCTACCTCATCTGGCGCGACCCGTGGATGACGGTGGGCGGCGACACGTTCATCCACGACGTGCTCCGCCGTGCCTCGCTCGAAAACGTGTTCGGCGAGCGGGCGCGCTACCCCGAAGTCACAGCAGACGAGATCGCAGCGGCCGAGCCCGATGTGATCCTGCTGTCGAGCGAGCCGTTCCCGTTCGGCGAGGCACACATTGCCGAGGTCGAGCGCGCCGTGCCCGGCGTGCCTGTGCGGCTCGTCGACGGCGAGCTATTCTCGTGGTACGGCAGCCGGATGCGCCTGATGCCGCCGTACGTCGCTGGCCTCCGCAGCACCCTCGCCCGCGACCTCCCCCGCTGATTCCACATCGTTCCGTCGAGCAACTCACCGAAAAGGCATTCCTGTCATCCCGAGCTCGTCGAGGGATCTTTCCTGAGCCGACGTTCCGCCAACAGAGATCCTTCGACTCCGCTACGCTCCGCTCAGGATGACATCGGAGAAGAGGCTCTCTCCACAGCCGCACCGCCCGTGCCCGACCGATCTCGTCTCTTCCTCGCAGGCTGCGCGCTGCTCTATGCCCCGTGGCTCTTCCTCGGCTACGGGGCCGACGACGACGCGTACCGGATCGTCCGCACCGGTCGCGTCCTCTTGGAAGAGGGGCAGTACATCGGCTCGCGCAACCCCGGCTACCTCGTGCCCGAACTCGCCACCGCCGGGCTCAACGCGGTCGGCGGGAGCGTGCTCAGCAACCTCGGCACCCTCGCCCTCGCGCTCGTCGCGCTCGGCGCGTTCCTCGCTATCGCCGAGCGGCTCCGGCTCTCGGCTCCCCTCCTGCTCGCCGCCGGCCTAGCCCTCCACCCCATCTTCTGGTCGAACGCGGCAGCGACGATGGACCACGTCTGGGGCCTCGGCTTCCTCCTCGCCGGGTGGGCCGTCCTGCTCGACCGACGCTGGCTGCTGGCGGGCGTCCTCCTCGGCCTCGCCGTGGGCAGCCGGTTCACGATGCTGTTCGCCGTGGTCGGCGTGCTCGCTTTCGCGTGGGGCACCGCGCCCGAGGACCGACGCCGCGTGTTTTGGTCGACGGTAGTCGCCGGACTGCTCGGCGCGGCGTGCTACCTCCCCTCGGCCTACGAGTTCGGGTGGACGCTGGGCTTTTTGGAGCCGGCCGGACTCGGCGGGCCCGAGCTGTGGACGTGGCCGCTGCGGCTCGGGCGTTGGGGCTACAAGAGCCTCTATTTCTGGGGGCTGCCGGCCACGGCATTTCTCGCCGGGCTCGGCGTGTTCGCGCTGCGTCGGCGTCCCCTTCCTCGGTCCGCCCTCCTCGCCCTCTGCCTCGCCGTGCCGGTCGCGTACGAAGCGCTCTTCCTCCGCTTCCCGCTCGACGTGGGCTACCTCCTCCCCATCGTCCCGTTCGTGCTGATCGCTGTCGGCGTGCTGCTGGCCGAGCACCGGCGCTGGCTGCTCGCGTTCGTCGTGGTCCTCGCGCTGCACAACGTCGTCACGTTCAACCTCGCGCGGCCGGACCGGCCGTTCGGGGCGACGGACGCCGCGTTCGGGCTGTGGGTGGAGCCGGGGCCGCTCGTCGAGAGCACGCGGATCCGGCTGCTGACGCGCGACTGCGCGGACGTGGCGTGCTGGCAACAGCGGATGGGGCTCGCCGAGGAGTAAGCGGGCCGGCCTCACGTTTTCGCACACTCTGCGGGATCGCCCTGTTGCGCGTCTGCAGAAAAGCCGCGACCTTCGGGCCTCCCCTCACCCACCCATCCTCCCGATGCGACGAGTCATCTTCAACCAGAAAGGCGGCGTCGGCAAGTCCAGCATCGCGGTCAACCTCGCCGCGCTCAGCGCGCAGCGCGGGCTAAACACGCTCCTCCTCGACCTCGACGCGCAGGGGAACGCGACGCAGTATCTCCTCGGCCCGGCGCTGCCCGAGGTCACCGTCGCTGGGTTCTTCGAGCAGTTCCTCTCGTTCCGCCTCTCCGAGGACGCCCTCTCCGAGTTCGTGCTCCACACGCCGTACGACAACCTCGCGCTCGTCGCCGCCTCGCCCGAGCTCAACGAGCTGCAGAGCCGGCTCGAAGCGAAGCACAAGATCAACAAGCTCCGCGATGGGCTCGAAGCCCTCGACGGCTACGACGCCGTCTACATCGACACGCCGCCCGCGTTCAACTTCTACACCCTCTCCGCGCTCATCGCCGCCGACGCCTGCCTCATCCCGTTCGACTGCGACGCCTTCTCGCGCCACGCCCTCTATTCGCTCCTCGACAACGTCGCCGAGGTCCGGTCCGACCACAACCCCGACCTCCGCGTCGAGGGCATCGTCGTGAACCAGTTCCAGGCGCAGGCGAACCTCCCGCAGCGCGTCGTGGACGAGCTGAAGGCCGAGGGCCTCCCCGTGCTCGACACCCTCCTGCCGACATCGGTGAAGATGCGGGAGTCGCACGAGGCCGCGACGCCGCTCGTCCACTTCGCGCCGAAGCACAAGCTCTCGCGCGCGTTCGTCCGACTCTACGACGAGCTCGAGGCCGCGTGATGCGCCCGTTCGCCGACCTCGTCGTGGTGGAGCTCGCGAGCGTGCTCGCCGGGCCGAGCGTCGGGCAGTTCTTCGCCGAGCTCGGCGCGACGGTCTTCAAAGTGGAGAACCCGGCGACGGGCGGTGACGTGACGCGCCGTTGGAAGCTCCCCTCCGAGCCCCCCAGCGACGACCGCTCGGCCTACTTCGCCGCCGCGAACTGGGGCAAGCAGTCGCTCGCCCTCGACCTCACGGCGCCCGACGGCCCGCGCGTCCTCCACGACCTCGCCCGCCGCGCCGACCTCGTCGTGGCCTCGTACAAACCCGGCGATGCCGAGCGGCTCGGCGCCGACGCGGCGACGCTCTGTGCGCTGAACCCCCGGCTGATCTACGCCCACATCGTCGGCTACCCCGACAGCGCGCGGGCGGGCTACGACGCGGTGATTCAGGCCGAGAGCGGGTTCACGTTCATGAACGGCGCGGCCAATGGCCCGCCCGTGAAGATGCCCGTCGCGCTCGTCGACGTGCTCGCGGCGCATCAGGTGAAAGAGGCCGTGCTCGTCCGCCTGTGGGAGCGGGAACGGACGGGGCGCGGCGGCGCGGTGACGGTGTCGCTCTTCGAGAGCGCCGTCGCCGCCCTCGTCAACCAGGCGACGAACTGGCTGACGGCGGGGCGCGCCCCGCAGCGGCTGGGCTCGGATCACCCGAACATCGCACCCTACGGCACCCTCTTCCCGACCGCCGATGGCGAGGCCGTCGTGCTCGCCGTCGGGACGGACCGGCAGTTCGCCGCGCTCTGCGACGTGCTCGGGCTGAGCGAGATCGCCGCCGCGCCCAGTTTCGCGACGAACCAGCAGCGCGTGCGGAACCGGGGCTTCCTGAACCACCTCCTCGCCGAGCGCATCGCCGAGCGCCGCCGCGACGAGTTCCTCGCCGCGCTCGCCGAACGCGGCGTCCCCGCCGGCGCCGTCAACGATCTCCCCGCCGTGTTCGCCCACCCCGCCGCCGAGGACATGGTCGTGCGCGACGAAGAGAGCGCGCTTGCGGGAGTCCGCCACGTCGCGTTCCGCTCCGACGAGGAGACACCCATTCCCCTCGCTCCGCCGCCGCGCTACGCCGCCCACACCCGCGAGATTCTCACGGCGTACCTCGGCTACTCCCACGACGAGGTGGAACGGCTCGCCCGCGCGGGCGTCGTCGGCTGAGCGCCGATGCCCGGAGCCATTTACGCGCAAGCGGGTTAGCGCTTCCGAGTCGCCCCTTCCGCACGCCTCCGCCCGTCTCCCTTCCGCAGCCATCTCCGTTCCCATGCCCCCTCAGGCGCCCATCGCGGCCGACGACCTGCACACCCTCGTCCTCCTCTACCTGTCGGTCGCGTACGAGTCGGACCGCAACTTCGACCCCGCCGAGCACCACATCGTCCTCCGCCTCCTCCGCTGGTGGATGCCCGACCTCACGACGTCTGACGCCGAAGCCATCGTGGACACGGCCCACAAAGCCGTCCGCAGCGGCATGAGCGACAGCCCCGACGTGCTCGCTCGCACGATGGGCGCCGCCCTCTCCCCTAAGCTCCGCCGGCGCGTGCTGTCGGACCTCGGCCAGATCGCCCAGGCCGACGGGTTCCTCTCCGTCGAGGAGGCCAGCACCATCCGCCGCATCCGCACGGCGTTCGACATGGACGAGGCGAACGGAGAGGACAGCGCCGATTGACGCCGAGGGAGCGGGCACCTCCGCGAGCGATACGCGTTTGAACAACTTATCCGCCCTCTCCTCTCTCCCTTCGTCTTCATGTCCAACCTCCCCGCTCACGCCGCCGGCACCTTCGCCCTCGGCGGCGACCTCCCGATCCACCGCATGGGCTACGGCGCCATGCGCATCACCGGTAAAGGGATCTGGGGCCCGCCGGCCGACCACGCCGAGGCCCTCCGCGTCCTCCGCCGCGCCGTCGAGCTCGGCGTCGACTTCATCGACACGGCCGATTCGTACGGCCCGTTCGTCTCCGAAGACCTCATCGCCGAAGCGCTCCACCCGTACGCCGACGGCCTCGTCGTCGCGACGAAGGGCGGGCTCGTCCGCACCGGACCGCAGCAGTGGAAGGAGGTCGGACGTCCGGCCTACCTCCGGCAGTGCGTCGAGATGTCGCTCCGTCGGCTGAAGCTCGACGCGATCCCGCTCTACCAGCTCCACCGGATCGATCCCGAGGTGCCGCGCGAGGACCAGTTCGGGGTGCTGAAGGACATGCAGGACGAGGGCAAAGTCCGCCACGTCGGCCTCAGCGAAGTCGGCGTCGAGGAGATCGAGGCCGCGCGCGCCGTGCTCCCCATCGTCAGCGTGCAGAACAAATACAGCCTCGGCGACCGGAGCCACGAGGACGTGGTCGACTACTGCGAAGCCGAGGGACTGGCGTTCATCCCGTGGTACCCGCTCGAAGCCGGCAAGCTCACCGAGAAAGGCGGCCCCGTCGACGAAGCCGCGAAGCAGACCGGCGCGACGCACGCGCAGGTGGCCCTCGCGTGGCTGCTCCGCCGCTCGCCGAACATCCTGCTCATCCCCGGCACGTCGTCCGTCAAACACCTCGAAGAGAACGTCGCCGCCGCCGAGTTGGAGCTTCCCGACGACCTCTACGAGCAGATGACCGAAGCCACCGCGCCCGAAGCTGCCTGACCGACACGTCGACACACGAAACGAAGAACGGGGACGGCAGCCGATGCCGTCCCCGCTCCGTTTTGATCGGTGCTGTGGGCGATGCTAGTTACACGCGACGTCGTCGAACGCCTCGTTCCAGCAGGCCCGCTCGCCCTCGTTGTAATTCGACGCGGTGATGGAGCCGGCGCCAGTCTCGGCGTCCCACGCGATGAGGTGGGTGTTGCCTTCGCTGGCCTGGTCCCAATCGAACGAGCGCCCGTCGCCGTTCGTGCCGTAGACCACATCGTCACCGCCGGCATCGCCGACGCCTGCGGGCACGGCGAAGCGGAGGGTCTTGTCGTCCTCGCTCTCGGCGTCGAAATCGGCTTCGAGCACGCGCGTGCGCACGTCGTCGATGCGGTAGTAGAGCTGCCACGCGCCGGACTCGCCGTCGAATGCGGTCTGCGCCGTGTAAAGCTCGAAGTCGTCGTAGACCTCGCCCGTCTCAGGGTCCGTCGCCGTGATCTGCATGCTCCAGTCGACCGAGGTGCCCTCGGGGGTCCCGGCGAGGCGGAACGTCGCGTCCTGCTGGTTGATGCGGATCGTGTTCGACCAGATCCACGTCCCGTCCTCGACGAACGGGTCGGCGTTGAGCGCGGCGGCCGTCACCGCCTTCGGGATCAGCAGATTCAGCCCGACGATCGTCGTCACGGCGCCGACGCGGATGGCGGCGTTCGCGAAGTTATCGCCGCCGAGGCGCGCTTCGCCGCCGCGGTTCGAGTCGGGGAAGAGGGCGTCGGAGAGGTCGAACGCTTCGGGGGTAATGACCGGCGGCGCGATCTCCGCGCTCGGATCCGGGTCGGCGCTGTCGCACGCGGCGAGGGAGAGGCTGAAGAGGAGGCACACGGCGAGGAGGCCGCGCGCGGGAGTGGCTTGGGTGTTCATGGGGGAGTACCGTGGTGGTGGGTGGGTACGATGAACGAACACGCCCAAAGTAACCAGCTCCGTGCCGTACAGCGTTAAGCGGCCGTAATTGGTACGCAGAGCCCCTCGCGTCCGGCCTTAGCCGACGGTCTCCGTCCCCATTCGTATTCGGCCTGTCTCCCCGCTCGCCCGGTACCGATACGGGACGCCGACGCGTCGGACCTGGGCGCGAGCCCAGTGCTCCGCCATCGACGCTAGCCTCCGACCGGCGCCGCCTCGATGAACATCGGTGCGCCCGGTCCGAGCGGGAGACCGAAGACGAGCCACACGATGAGCAGGATCATCCAGATCACGAGGAAGACGAACGTGTACGGCAGCATCGTCGCCACGACGGTCCCGATCCCGGCCTTCTTGTCGTAGCGCTCGACGAAGGCGATGATGAGCGCGAAGTAGCTCATCATCGGCGAGATGATGTTCGTCGTCGAGTCGCCGATGCGGTAGGCGGTCTGGACCAGCTCGGGCGAGTAGCCGAGGAGCATGAACATTGGGATGAAGACCGGGGCCATGATCGCCCATTTCGCCGATGCGCTCCCCATCGCGAGGTTGATGACTGCGGAGAGGAGGATGAAAAGCATCATCAGCGGGATCGGGCCGAGGTCGAGGGCTTGCAGCCCCGCCGCCCCGTTGATGGCGAAGATCAGCCCGAGGTTCGTCCACTTGAAGTACGCCACGAACTGCGCGGCGAAGAACACGAGCACCATGTAGATGCCGAGCGTGGACATCGCGTCGCCCATCCCGTTCATCACGTCGGCGTCGCTCTTCAGCGTCTTCGCACCGAGGCCGTACGCGATGCCGGCAATGCTGGCGGCGATGAAGATGACGGCCACGATCCCCTGCATGAACGGCGAGCGGAGCACGCTGTCCGTCCCCACTTCACGCAGGAACCCGCCTTCGGGGACGAGGCCCCACAACACGAGCGCCGTGAGGACGACGACGGAGACGAGCGCCCACCGTAGCCCGCGTTTCTCGTCGGCCGTGAGGTCGTGGATCTCCTCGGCCTCCACGTCGCCCGTGAACTTCCCGAGGCGGGGCTCGACGATCCGCTCGGTCACCCACGTCCCGGCCGCGGCGATGAAGAATGTCGAGACGAACATGAAGTAGTAGTTCGCCGCCGGGTTGACGAGGTACGTCGGGTCGATGATGCGGGCGGCCTCTTCGGAGAGCCCGGCGAGGAGCGGGTCGATCGTGCCGAGCAGAAGGTTGGCTGAGTAGCCGCCGGAGACGCCCGCGAACGCCGCCGCGAGGCCGGCGATCGGGTGGCGCCCGACGGCGAGGAAGATGATGGCCGAGAGCGGGACGAGGAGGACGTAGCCGACCTCGCTCGCCGTGTTTGAGAGCACGCCCGCCATCACGATCACGAACGTCAGCAGCCGCGGCGGCGCGCTCAACACGAGGAGCCGGATGCCCGTCCCGATCAGCCCGCTCCGCTCCGCCACGCCGATCCCGAGGAGCGCGACGAGCACGGTCCCGAGCGGGGCGAACCCGGTGAAGTTCGTGATCATCTCCGTCAGAATCCGGTGCAGCCCCTCGACCGAGACGAGGTTCACCGGGCGGATGACCTCGCCCGTCCGCGGCATCACCGCCTCGATGTCGAGCAGGCTGAACACCCACGAGAAGACGATCACGAGCCCGGCGAAGAGCGCGAACAGCGTCGCCGGGTGCGGGAGCGCGTTCCCGACGCGCTCGATGACGCCGAGGACGCGGGCGAAGCCTTTCTGTTCGGTGGTGGGAGTCTCCATCGGAAGCGGGGTACGTGAAAACGGCCGGGCGCCCCGAAGGTAGCGCCCGACCGCGAGATGTGGCGAGGACGTACTACCTAATTAGCGTGCCTGTATCCAATTCCCCATACTCTGAGGACCTCACGGACTGCCTCTGCCAAGCCTCCTCTCCCATCTACCCGCTGAATCATTCCCAGCACCCACGACAGCCTTTCCACATCACAGTCTTCGAGTAGAAGCGGAACGATACGCCCTTCGTATCTCTGCTCCTGAAGCGCATAGCTGACTTCTCGCTTCACCCACATAGAGTTGACAGAATCTGGAGAAAGCACCACGACGAGCCAGTCGCAACGCTGAAGAGCACTCCCGATCTCGTCCATCCATTGCTGTGCTCCTACCAGATTGGTAGTGCTATACCAAACTGGAATCCCATGCCGCCTAATCTCAATTGCCAGTTCAGAAGCGAACTTAGAGTTCTGGCTGGCATGCGAAAGGAATACCTCGTCAGGGGGCATAGCAACTGCACCAGTCAGGAATACGAGGGCGTAGCCTTCTTAATCTGGTCTGCCACAACATGAAAGGCTTCTTCGCGCTCAGGATATTCATCAAGTCTGATGCCTTGAAGACGCTTGAGAACCCACGGCCCTTCGCTCATCGCTTCCTGACCGTCGTAGATAGGATAAACGCGTCCTTTAAACCGCCTCTCGCTCGTAGCAAAGGAGAGGTCTTGTTCGATGGTATGGGAATGAATGCCGCGGTTTGTTAGCAGCAGCACCATAGCATCAGCGTCACGGAGGGCATCTCCGCGTTTAGCCGACCAATTATCACCTGGCAGAATCTCCCAAGCGTCTAGCCACACGCGAAGGCCCTGCTTCTTCAACGCCTGCGCAGCCTCCGTCGCGAGCGATCTATCGCTGTGCGCATAGCTGATAAATACCGTCATGGAGTCTACCCTCCCTTCTATCTGGATAGCATGTCCTCACCGAGGATACGGTCTAGCATAGCCCTTCTGCTATGCAGATGAAAGCACATACGCAGAGTTTGTTACTATAGTTCAGTCCTCCGGCGTCCAACTCCCGATGCGGTCCTCGATGTAGCGGCGGACGTTCGCGGCGGGGATCCGGTCCTGCTCCATCGAGTCGCGGTCGCGGATCGTCACGGTGTCGTCCTCCAGCGTGTCGCCGTCGACGGTGATGCAGAACGGGGTGCCGATCTCGTCCTGCCGCCGGTACCGCTTGCCGACGGAGCCTTTCTCGTCATAGAACACGTTGAACTGCTTGCGGAGGTCCTCCTCGATCCGGTGCGCGATGTCGGGCATCCCCTCCTTCTTGACGAGCGGGAAGACGGCGGCGGTGTAGGGCGCGATCTCCGGGTGGAACTTGAGCACGGCCCGCTGCTCGCCCCCGACCTCCTCCTCGCGGTAGGCGTCGCAGAGGATCATGAGGATCGTCCGGTCGAGCCCGACGGAGGTCTCGACGACGTAGGGGAGATAGCGCTCCTGCGTCTGCGGGTCGAAGTACTCCATCTTCTTGCCGCTGTACTCCTGGTGCCGGCTGAGGTCGAAGTCGGTGCGGCTGTGGATGCCCTCGACTTCCTGCCAGCCCATCGGGAACTCGTACTGCACGTCCTGCGCGGCGTCGGCGTAGTGGGCGAGCTTCTCGTGCTGGTGCCAGCGGAGTTTGCTCAGGCGGATGCCGTTGTTGAGGTGCCACTGCATCCGCTTCGCGCTCCATTCCTCGTACGCCTCCATCTGCTCGCCGGGCTTGACGAAGTACTGCATCTCCATCTGCTCGAACTCGCGCATGCGGAAGACGAACTGCCGCGCGACGATCTCGTTGCGGAAGGCTTTCCCGATCTGCGCGATGCCGAACGGGACCTGCAAGCGGGCCGTCTCGCGGACGTTCTGGTACTGCACGAAGATGCCCTGCGCCGTCTCGGGCCGGAGGTACACCTTGCTCTCGGAGTCCGACGCCGGCCCGATGTGCGTCTCGAACATGAGGTTGAACTGCCGCACGTCGGTCCAGTCGAACGCGCCGCTGTCGGGGCTGCGAATCTCCTCGGCCATGATGACGGCGTGGAGCGCAGCGGACGGGTTCTCCGCGTTGAGCGCGTCGACGAGGGACTGGTAGACGCGGTCGGCCTCGTCGTCCTTCCCCTTCCGCCGGAGCTTGTCGATGTAGCCCTCGATGAGCTGGTCGGCGCGGTAGCGCATCTTCGACGCCTTGTCGTCGATGAGCGGGTCGCTGAAGGCGTCGACGTGGCCGCTGGCCTTCCACACCGTCGGGTGCATGAGGATGGCGGCGTCGATGCCCTCGATGTTGTCGTGGCGGTAGACCATCGCCTGCCACCACCGCGCGTTCACGTTTCGCTTGAGTTCGACGCCGAGCGGGCCGTAGTCGTAGACGGCGCTGAGGCCGCCGTAGACCTCGGAGGACTGGAAGATGAAGCCGCGTCGTTTGGAGAGCGAGACGATCGTGTCGAGGTCGGCCATGAGGATGCTGGGGCGAAGGGAGGAAAGTAGAGACGCAGCACGCTGCGTCTGCCGGAAGGTAGCCGGGCCGGAAGCACTCCATCCACCCCCGACGACGAACAACCGGCCAAAACGCCGCCTCGGTCGGGCGAACCGGGGCGCGGGCTCCTGTATATTTCGTCCCATGGCCGTCTCTCCCTCCCTTCCCGTCCCGGCGATCAGTCGCCTCGCCGCACTGAACCGCGCGCTGCGGACGTACCAGTGGGTGAAGAACGTGCTCCTCTTCGTGCCGATGCTGATGGCGCACGAGGTGATGGACGCGGGGCAGTGGGGGCAGGCCGCGCTCGGCTTCGTCGCCTTCAGCCTGTGCGCCTCGTTCGGCTACGTCGTCAACGACCTCGTGGACCGCGAGGCCGACCGGCAGCACCCGGCGAAGCGGCACCGCCCGTTCGCCTCGGGCGCGCTCTCGCCCGCGTCAGGCTACGTACTCGCGCCCGTGCTCCTAGCCGCCGCGTTCGCGATTGCGTGGGCGGCGCTGCCCGGCGCGTTCCTCGTCGCCCTCGCCGTCTACCTCGCCACGACGCTGGCGTACTCCTTCGCGATGAAGCGGCAGCCCGTGCTCGACGTCCTCGTGCTCGCGGGGCTCTACACCCTCCGCATCCTCGCCGGCGGCGCGGCGACGGGCGTGCCCGTCTCGGAGTGGCTGCTGGCGTTCTCTATGTTCTTCTTCCTCGCCCTCGCCCTCGTCAAGCGCTTCGCCGAACTCAAGCGGCTCGACGTGGCGCCGGAGCGCTCGCTCCACGGGCGCGGCTACCGCGGCGACGACCTCCCCGTCCTCCGCACCGCCGGCCTCGCGTCGGGCTACCTCTCGGTCCTCGTCCTCGTCCTCTACGTCAGCAGCCCCGAGGTCACGATGCTCTACGAGCGCCCGACGCTGCTGTGGCTCGTCGGCGCGCTCCTGCTCTACTGGATGACGCGGGTGTGGCTCCTCGCCGAGCGCGGGCGCGTAGACGACGACCCGATCCTCTTCGCCGCGAAGGACCGAACCAGCTACGCCGTCTTCGCGCTGATGGGCCTCATGCTCTTGGCCGCGACGCTATGACCGCGCGCCGCTACGCCTCGTGGGGCCGCGTCCCGGCTTCGACGCCCGACCGCATCGAGCGACTGCAGACGGACGCCGACGCGCTCCCCGACGCGCCGCCGATGCTGGCTTACGGGCGGGGCCGCTCGTACGGCGATGCCTGCCTCAACAACGGCGGCACGCTCCTCGACACCACCGCGCTCGACCGCGTGCTCGCCTTCGACACCGACACGGGCGTGATTCGCTGCGAGGCGGGGCTGACGCTCGCGCAACTGCTTGCCGTCGCCGTGCCTGCCGGGTGGTTCCTGCCCGTCACGCCGGGCACGAAGTTCGTCACCGTCGGCGGCGCGATTGCGAACGACGTCCACGGGAAGAACCACCACCGCGACGGGACATTCGGCCGCTTCGTCCGCCGCTTCGAGCTGTGGCGCTCCTCCGGCGAGAAGCTCGTCTGCTCGCCCGATGAACACGCGGAATTGTATCGGGCCACGATCGGCGGGCTCGGGCTGACGGGGCTGATCCGCTGGGCCGAGATCCAGCTCACGCCCGTCGCCAACGAGCACGTCGACCTCCGGCGCGAGCGCTTCCCTTCGCTCGACGCCTTCTTCCGCATCAACGACGCGGCCAGCGCGCGCTCGCGCTACACCGTCGCGTGGATCGACACGACGGCGACGGGCGCGAACCTCGGTCGCGGGCTCTACATCGAGGGCGACCACGCGCCCGGACCGCCCGACGGCCCGCCGCTCCCCCCGCCCGGCGACCCGATGACGCCCCGCGTTCGCGTCCCACTCGACGCGCCCTCGCGCCTGCTGAACCCGCTGACGGTGCGCGCCTTCAACGCGCTCTACTACCGGCAACAACTGAAACCGGTCGTCCGCAAGCGAACGCACTTCGAGCCATTCTTCTACCCGCTCGACGCCGTCGGCGACTGGAACCGGCTCTACGGGAAACGGGGGTTCTTCCAGTACCAGTTCGTCGTCCCGCATTCCGACGGGCACGCGGCGGTCCGCGAAATCCTCGACCGGATCGCGCGCGCGGGGCAGGCGTCGTTCCTCGCCGTGCTCAAGACGTTCGGGGCGATCGAGTCGCCGGGCTTGCTGTCGTTCCCGCGCCCCGGCGTCACGCTCGCGCTCGACTTCCCGAACCGGGGCGAGACCACCCGGCGGCTCTTCCGCGAGCTCGACGCGCTCGTGCGTTCTGCGGGCGGGCGGCTCTACCCCGCCAAAGACGCCTGCATGACGGCCGAGGATTTCCAGCAGTCCTACCCCGAGTGGGAAGCGTTCCGCGAACACATCGACCCGGCCTTTTCGTCGAGCTTCTGGCGCCGCGTGACGGAGGAGTAAGGACGGTTGCGAGCCGGCGGCTATCTTCGGTCGAACCCAACCGATCCCCGCCGATGCGCCGCTTCGCTCTCCTCTTCCTGCTCGTCCCCTTCGTCGCCCACGCGCAGGACGACGCGCTCCCAACCATCGAGGCCAAGACCGAAGGGCTGGAACGTCGCGACGGCTTCGTGCCGGTTTACTGGGACGCCCGCGCTGGGAAGGTCTGGCTCGAAATCGAGCGGTTCGACGACGAGCTGCTGTACTCCGTCGCGCTCACGGCCGGGCTCGGCTCGAACGACGTCGGGCTCGACCGCGGGCAGCTCGGCGGGGAGCGCGTCGTGCGGTTCGAGCGGGTCGGGCCGAAGGTGTTGATGGTGCAACCCAACCTCGGCTTCCGCGCCGACTCGGAGAGCGAGCCCGAGCGGCGCGCCGTCCGCGACGCCTTCGCCGAGAGCGTCGTGTGGGCCTTTGACGTGGCCGCCGAGACGGGCGACCGCGTACTCGTCGATGCGACGCCGTTCGTCGTGAGGGATGCGCACGGCGTGGCCGCGCGGCTGAAAGCCACCGGGCAGGGCAGCTTCTCGCTCGACGCCGGACGCAGCACGCCGTACCCCGCCGTCCTCAAGGCCTTCCCCGATAACACCGAACTCGAAGCGCGGCTGACATTCACGAGCAGCGAGCCCGGCCGCTACGTCCGCGACGTCGCCGCCGACCCCGAAGCCGTCACCGTTCGCGTCCGCCACTCGCTCGTCCGCCTTCCCGACGACGGCTACACGCCGCGCGTGCTCGACCCGCGTTCGGGGTACTTCGGCGTAGCGTGGCAGGACTACGCGAACCCCATCGGCGAGCCCGTCACCGAGCGCTACATCGCCCGTCACCGGCTCGAATGTGCGGGTCGGCCCGACGCGAACGGCCGGTGCGCCGCGCGCGAGCCCATCGTCTACTACCTCGACCCCGGTACCCCGGAGCCGGTCCGCAGCGCGTTCCTCGACGGCGCGCGGTGGTGGGCCGCCGCGTTCGAGGCCGCCGGCTTCCGCGACGGCTATCGCGTCGAGATGCTGCCCGACGACGCGGACCCGCTCGACGTGCGCTACAACGTGATCCAGTGGGTCCACCGCGCGACGCGGGGCTGGAGCTACGGCTCGTCGGTGACCGACCCGCGCACCGGCGAGATCATCAAGGGCCACGTCTCGCTCGGCTCGCTCCGCGTCCGGCAGGATTACCTGCTGGCCGAGGGCCTCCTCGCGCCGTACACCGACGACGACGCAGCCGGGTTCGCGCCCGACGATGACCCGATGCTCGCGCTCGCGCTCGCCCGCCTCCGCCAACTCTCGGCGCACGAGGTAGGCCACACGCTCGGCATCGCGCACAACTTCGCAGCTTCGACCTACGAGCGCTCCTCCGTGATGGACTATCCGGCTCCGCTCGTCACGCTCGCCGCTGATGGGTCGGTGGATGTGAGCGAGGCCTACGCCGTCGGCGTCGGGCCGTGGGACGTGCAGACGGTGCGCTACGGCTACACGCCGTTCGCAACGGATGCCGAAGCCGACGGGCTCGAAACGATCCTCCGCGAGAACCGCGAGCGCGGGCTGGATTACCTCTCCGACGCCGACGCCCGTTCGCCCGGCGCGGCGGCCCCGGCGGCGATCCTGTGGGACAACTTCGGCGACCCGGTGGCGGCACTCGACACCGAGATGGCAGTGCGGCGCACCGCGCTCGCCCGCTTCGGCGGGGCGGTGATCCGCGCGGGGCAGCCGCTCGCGACGCTAGAAGAAGTCCTCGTCCCGCTCTACCTCCGCCACCGCTACCAGGTCGAGGGCGTGGCGAAGCTCGTCGGCGGGGTGACATACAGCTACACCGTGCGCGGCGACGGTAGTGCTCCGCCCAAATCCGTCGCCGGGGACCGGCAGCGCGCCGCGCTCGACGCCCTCCTCGCCGCGCTCGACCCGAAAGAACTCCGACTCCCCGACGCCGCGCTCACGCTCATTCCGCCGCGCCCGCCGGGCTACTACGACGACCGCGAACGGTTCGACCGTCGCACGGGCCCGACGCTCGACCCCGTCGCCCCCGCCGAAGCCGTCGCGACGCTCGTCCTCGGCCTCCTCGTCGACCCCGACCGCGCCGCGCGCCTCGTCTACCAGCACGACTTCGACGGCTCGCTCCCCGGCCTCGGCGCGGTGCTCGGCGCGACGACGGAAGCCGTGTTCGCGACCCGAACGGCGGATGCGTACGAAGCCGAACTGAACCGGACGGTGCAGACCGTATGGGTGCAGACGTTGATCGGCCTCGCCGACGACCGCCGCGCGGCCTCGGCGGTCCGCGCCCGAGCCGAGCACCACCTGCGGACGATACACGGCCTGCTCGGCACCCCCTCCAGCGACAATGAAGCGACGGCTCACGGTCGCTGGCTCCGCGCCGGTATCCAGCGCTTCCTCGACCGCAGCGCCAACGAAGCCTCGGAGCCTGCACCCCTCCGCATCCCGCCCGGCTCGCCGATCGGGCATTGAGAGCGGAAGAGCGGAAGAGCGGAAGAGCGGAAGAGCGGAAGAGCGGAAGAGCGGAAGAGCGGAAGAGCGGAAGAGCGGAAGAGCGGAAGAGCGGAAGAGCGGAAGAGCGGAAGAGCGGAAGAGCGGAAG